>JBBSOP010000105.1:0-11527 GCA_038259655.1 Chroococcales cyanobacterium | reverse complement strand
AAAGTGGCATTAGTAGGCCCTACTGGTGCAGGTAAAAGCTCAATCATTCGTCTTTTATGTCGCCTCTACGAACCTACTCAAGGGCGGATTTTAGTTGATGGCGTAGATATTCGAGAACTACCCCAAGCAGAACTGCGACGCTATTTGGCGGTGATTTTGCAAGAAGGCTTTTTATTTGCTGGGGATGTTAAGAGTAATATTACTTTAGGCGATCGCTACACCTTTGAAGAAATCGAAGAAGCTGCCCAAAAAACAAACGTTGCTCAATTCATTGAACAATTACCCTTAGGATATGATACTCAATTACGAGAAAGAGGTACAAATATTTCTAGTGGTCAAAAACAACTTTTAGCCTTTGCTCGTGCAGCTATTCGCAATCCGCAAATATTGATATTAGATGAAGCAACCGCTAGTTTAGATGTAGGAACAGAAGCTTTAATTCAAGAAGCCTTAAACCAGCTTTTAGTAAAACGTACTGCGATCATTATCGCTCACCGTCTGTCTACAATTCGCAATGTGGATCGAATTTTTGTGTTGAAGCGAGGTGAATTAATCGAACAGGGAAATCATGATGAATTATTGCGGCAAGGGGGAATGTATGCCACTTTGCATAACTTGCAAATGTTAGGAACTTAGTTAAAGTAATTTGATGCTTTCTGGTTTTTTACTATCAACTAAGGAACAGTTTGCTTTCAATTTAGATAATTTTCTAGTAATTAATAATTATAATCTATATAGCAAGACCTTATCACTCTACTGGATCTTCTAAAATTAGTACGGTGTGCCGTCTTTGTGGACAAATCTCCACTTGCAATTTTCTAAATTGGCCATAAGGTCGTCATCGGGATAGCTGCCTTCATCTTCCGGTGTTCTATCTCCGATTTCGAGGTAAAGAACATCCTCTGAGGTTTCATTGATTAGATGGTGGCCGTTACCAGTGCCAGCCTTGAAGCCGGCACACATACCTGGGGAAAGTTGTGTACAACCTTCGTCGGTATAAAGCGTTGGATGTCCCTCCAAGATGTACACGAACTCGTCTTGCTTGCTGTGAGCGTGACGAAGGGCTGAAATTGCCTGGGGAGCTAGGCGTGTTAGGTTTACACCAAAGTTAGTAATGCCAAACAGCTCACCAAGTGGGTGTTTCTCTCTACCCACCATACGCGATGCAAACGGTTCAGGATAGTTTGAGGGTTTAGTTCTTGTCGGTGTATCAGATGCGTTGATGGCGATCAATTTTTCTTTTTCTGACATACAAACCTCCTAAGACGCAACGATAAGAGTTAATACCAATTCAAAATTTTTGTAGGCTTTTATTTTGGCAAAGATATTAATATAGGACTGATATTTTATTTTTGAAAAGTTACTACACTTAATAATTTTTTTATCTACTTCCTATTTTCTACTATTTAGTAGATGACAACCCTTTTCTTTCACCAAATCATATACTATAAGTTACGATTTTATGAGAGACAAGCCAGAGACTATCTATAGCATATTTGACAAATACAGATTTTTCCGTTGCCTTGCAAGAACTTTTAACCTGTAAAGTCTTTGTTTTATCTTTAACAAATTTAGCTTGATAAGTGTAGAGAGAGCCAGACTTGTCTTCAAAACTTAGCTCACCTAAAATGATATTGTTATCTAAACTTTGCTCAATAATTTTTCCTACTACTTGATAATTGAACCAATTCCATCCGTTGTTCAGAATGAGTTCTCTTTCTAAAATCTGAATCGCTGGAGGCAAAATTCCCCAGCCTCGATAGACTTTATTTAAACATTGAATATCACCAGTACGCGTTAAAATTGAGCGAAATGATTCTTGTTCCAGAAGACCATAATATCTTCCTTCTGGTAAATCTATAGCTGTTGGTGCAAATCGATGTCCACCAAAATGACTCGATTGCCAAACTCGAATATTATCCAAGTGCAAATTAGAAATAGTAGCTTTAGCGTAAAAATAAAAAGGATTACCATATCTAGCACAGCACTGATCGTGGCTACCGTGGGTACATACTAAAATATCTCTAGTTTTACTTGTTTCTATTTCATATTCATGTGTTTTTCCCTGTAAACATTTTTTAACTACTTCAGCTACCTGTTCAATATTTGGTACTTGAAACTCATGCTGACGATATCCGTCACTTATACCTGCTTGCTTTTGATAAATCAACAAAGTTGTATGATTTGATTTATGTGATAAATCATTAGCAATTAAAAGAAATCTAATTGGTAATTTAGCACGGTTTACTTCTTCTACCAAAAGCTGTAAATTTTTTGGTATCCATTTAGAATTAAAAGCTTCTGACATCCACGGTGGAGGACATTCAATTAGAACATAAGTTTGGTAATTAATTGCACTACCAATAACATCTTCTCCTACTTGTCTTGCATAATCAGAACAAAAAAAGGTATTCATTGAACGTACTTATTAGGTCTATATTCAGAACAAACTGTACAACAAACTAAAACTGTGTTTTGTGTTACATTTCCCTGGAGTTAAAAAGAACAAAAAAGACTAATCTGCATTGACTAGTTAACACCAAGTAGCCACTTTATAACATCATTTTCTATAAAATTCTTTAGCATTAATAAAATCTCTACAATATAGCTAAACAAACTTTAAAAAAAAGCGTCCTTGTTAATCCTCTGAATATATAGGATTGATTATACTTCTTAATGATAATAGTTATCATTTGGTATTGGTAAGGATTTTATGTATATTTACGTTTTGTAATATAATTCTGCCTATAACTGCATAATTACTTATAACTAATGCTACATACCTTATTGATAAAATTTTTGCTTATGTGTAGACTTTGTGTCTTAGTGTCTTAGTGGCAAAAAACCTTGAATTACTAAGACACTAAATATTTTTAACTCATGTCAATTTTCAACTTGTAGATGATATCTATTCCCCATATTGGCCACCTGTGACTTTACCCCGAAAAACAATGTATTGGTAGAGGTTATAAAACAGCATTATGGGAATTAGAAAGCCAATAAAGATAATCATGATTACCAGGGAACTCGGATCAGCGGCGGCTTGATAGATAGTGATCTTAGTTGGAATAATGTAGGGAAAGACAACCAATCCTAAACCCAAAAACGTCAACACAAACAGCAAAATTGTCCAGACGAAAGGCGCTCTTTCTTGTTGGCGGTTAAGACTTTGCAAAAGTTGCCAAATTAACCACACTCCCAAAACGGGAATGACGGCAAAGATGTAAACTAAGGGTTGTTGAAACAAACGCGATCGCGCACTTTCATAAATTATTGGTGTCGTAATTGTGATAAAAATAGCACCAATCAAAGTTGTCCAAGCGGCAAGTTTGGCAGTTTTATAATGAGTTATCTGCAATTCTCCCGTGGTTTTCCACACCAAATAAGTAGAACCAATCAAAACGTAAGCTTGAATTAACGTCAAAGCCACTAGCATCGATGGAATACTCAGCCAGTCCCAAGTCGTACCAGTAAAGTGTCCCGCCTCATCAACCGCAATGCCTTTGAGTACAGCACCCAGGGCAAATCCTTGGCCAAGGGCAGCTAAAAAACTGCCAGCACCAAAGGCAAAATTCCAAAAGAATTTGCGGGTAGATAACTCCCGAAACTCAAATGCTACAGCCCGGAAAATAAACCCAAACACCATTGTAAAAATTGGGATGTATAGGGCAGTCAAGATTGTGCCGTAAGCTAGGGGAAATGCGCCAAATAAACCTCCTCCCATCAGCACCAGCCAAGTTTCATTAGCATCCCAAATGTTGCTTAAGCTCGTCATTAAGATGCCCCGGCGTTCATCATCAGAGGAGGTAAGAGACAATATCCCTACCCCCAAGTCAAACCCGTCTAACATCACGTAGAGGAATAAGAACAGAGCTAAAACTACAAACCATACTTGAGGGAGAAAATAACTGAGCGTCTCCATACAATCTCCTACTGTTGTGCTTCTACAGGACGTTCATCGGGAACAAACTCTCCCGGTTTAGTTTCTACGGCTGGTTTGTCGATTTCCACACCTGGTATTGGTAAGTCTAAATTGGGGCCTTTACGAATAATGCGACTGCCAAAGAACAAAACCGCAACAAATAAAATGCTGTAAACTGTGGCAAAGCCAGTCAGCGAGACTAAGACGTTGCTAGCAGGGATATGAGATGCAGCATCAACTGTGCGAATTTGTCCGTAGAGAGTCCACGGCTGTCTTCCTACACAGCGGACAATCCAACCAGACTCTACAGCGATGTATCCCAAAGGAGCTGCTAAAACCCAAGCGCGCATTAACCACTTTTGCTGAGTAATATTTTCGGCTGAGAGCTTACCCCGCAACCATTGCAGTGTACTCAATAGCATTAAGCCAGCAAAGAAAAAGCCAATGGCAATCATGGTGCGGAAAGCGTAGTAAATCAAACCAACCATGTGCGGACGATCCTCTGGTTTCCATTCTTTCAAACCGTGTAATGGTTCCGAAAGATTCTTTTTAAATTCCAGAATGTACCCCAATGCATTGGGTACGGTGATTTCCCAGTCGTTTTTTTGGGCTTTTTCGTTGGGTATAGCTAAAAGACTCCAATCCGCAGGTTGGCCAGCGGGGGAAGATTCCCACTGTGCCTCCATTGCAGCTAATTTTGTCGGTTGATAGTGAAAAACTTGTTCACCGCTTAAATGCCCGATGTATATTTGTAATGGAGCAACTGCGATCGCAGCGGCTAAGGCAATCTTCAAAGACTTAGAAAAAAAAGCCTGATGGCGGTCTTTCAGTACATACCAAGCACTAATTCCACCAATTACAAACAAAGAAGTCTCCAATGTGGCAAAGAACATGTGCAGCACACTGTTGACCATGAAGGGATTTAAAATTGCCTGAAAGTAATCGTGGACAATAAATTTACCATTGACCATTTCTCCACCTGCGGGAGTTTGCATCCAGGAATTTGCTGTTAAAATCCACAGGGTTGATAAGTTAGCCCCCACAGCCACCAAAATGGTAGCAAGATAGTGAATGGCAGGATTGACGCGCTCCCAGCCAAATAACATAATTCCTAAAAATGCAGCTTCTAGCATGAATGCCCAAGAAGCTTCAAAACCAATCACACTACCAAAAAAGTTACCTGCTGCTTCAGAAAAAGGGGCCCAATTAGTGCCGAACTGAAATTCCATTGGGATACCCGTCGCTACACCAATGCCAAAGTTCAGAACGTAGAACTTAGACCAAAAACGAGCATGGAGGTAATAATCTGGATTACGAGTCTTTAGCCAGACTCCCTCAACGATGACTAAATAAATCCCCATCCCTGTAGTCAGGACAGGCCAAAGCATGTGAAATATCGCAGTCAAAGCAAATTGCATCCGTGATAGCACCACAGAATCGGATAAAAATTCCACGAATTTTCTCCATTAGTTAGCCACACTTAACAGGATAGACTCATACTCGATAGAGTCAACCTGAAGGGATAAATATGCAATGATTTGTTCTATGCAGCGATCGCCTCTACTGGCTGAGGCAACATTTGAGTAATTATATCAGCAGGAGCAGGGCGACTAAAGTAAAATCCTTGACCTTCGTCACAGCCGCGCATTTGCAAATATTCAAGTTGCTGCTGAGTTTCTACGCCTTCGGCTGTGATGTTTAATCGCAAACTTTTTGCTAAGGCAATAATCGCATCTGTGACAGCGGCGCTATCAGGATTAGTCGTCACATCCTGCACAAATGACCGATCAATTTTTAGCATGTTCACAGGAAAACGTTTCAAGTAGTTCAAAGAAGAATAACCAGTACCGAAGTCATCCAAAGCCAGGGATATACCCAGTTCTCGCAATTGTTTTAGAGTTTGAATAGAGCGCTGAATGTCAGCCATTAAAAAGCTTTCAGTTACTTCTAATTCCAACTTAGATGCTTCTAGTTCTGTTTCTTGCAGAATTTGGCTAATTACCTCTACTAAATTTGGTAGTTCAAACTGTCGAGCTGACAAGTTCACCGAAATGCGAATTGGGGAAAATCCGGCAATTTGCCAAGCCCGGTTTTGGGCGCAAGCAGTTCGCAAGACCCATTCACCTATGGGTACAATTAAATTATTAGCTTCGGCGATGGGAATAAACTTTGCAGGAGAAACTAAACCCAAGGTTGGATGTTGCCAACGAACCAAGGCTTCCATAGCCATTATTTGTTTGCTGTGTAAATCAATCAAGGGTTGGTAATACACCATCATTTCATTACGTTCCAGCGCCCCATGTAATTCATTTTCTAAAGTCAGCCGTTCTTGTAACTGAGCATTAATTTCTGGTGAATAAAACTGGAATTGATTACGTCCTTGCTGTTTGGCTTGGTAGAGTGCTATATGAGCCTGTTGTAAGAGTTGATCCACACCATTGGGAGCCTCAAAATCATTAATTGTAATGCCGATGCTCACTGTGATGTGAATTGAATTGCCTTCGATAAAAAAGGGTTTTGCTAAGGTAGTTAATAGTAATTGAGATAATTTGATTACACTTTCAAAAGAGTTGATCTCAACTTGGGCGATCGCAAATTCATCTTGACTCAAATTAGCTAAAATATCTGTTTGGGCTATGCAGGTTGTTAAACGCTGGGCAACTGCTCTTAATAATAGATTGATTTGTCCATGTTCCAATGCGTGACTAATACCAGTGAAATCATCAATACCCAGTAAAAAAACTGCTACAAGTCCTTGGTGGTTTTGAGGTTGAGATAATGTATTATTGAGGCGATCGCGGAACAAATCTCGATTAGGTAAACCAGTCAAATCATCATAGTTAGTGATGTAGTGAATTAGCTCATCTAATTTGTGCAGAGTTTGTGAGGTATCTGCCATCAATGTTCCTGCTTCATCGGCAAACTGTGTAGGCAATTCAGGTAATGTTTTAGTGTTCAGATAGTCTTGTAGTGCAGCAGATGTCAAAATAACTGGGGCGAGAAGATGGCGGAGTGCATAGAGAGTAGCTGCTGTACCCACTAAAGTAGCGAACAAAGCAATAATCAAAACTTGTGCTGCCATCTCCATAGAATAGGAGTTGGAGATGACGAAACTAAAGAGTAAAGTCAGAAGTGGTACATGTGTGCCTAAAAATGCCACCAACATTATTTTGGCGGTGTAACTTTTCTTGAGTACTCTGAAATGAGCCAAGGAAGAGTACAGGACAAGTTTGTGATTTAGTTTCATAGATTCTGAGCAAGAGTTAGCAGATTGGTTGCGAAATACCCTGATAAAAAGATGTTTTTAACTCACGCTCTATGACGATAAGCTCTATTAGATTGTGAATCTAAATCAGGTTATATGTTATGTTTCCCAATATTGCTTTCCACTCGATCAATATTTAGATGTACTTTTGATAAAGCTGATTAAATAGTTCTTTCTTTAATTAAAATCGCCCAACGTAGAATCACTCATTTACATATAAATTTTGCATAGGTCAAACTACGTTAAGTCTTGCTTTAAATGATTGTATTCATAAATATTTAAAGTCGTTGGGATAGCATCGCAACGACTTTGTGTAATTAATTATGTTTATCTAGCTTGAAAATCTGACACCCTAATGCCATTTTGCTGTACGTAGTTGATGACAGCTACTTAACAAGAGAATTTAAACGTTTGTAGCGCTTGTTTTGTATTGACCAATCTCTACAAACTTCTTTGACAAGTTGTATTTCTTCATTTGTCAGTAGTTCATCCGGTTTTCCCGATGCCAAAATCTTGGCTGCTTTCGCTGCTTTATCGTATTCCACACCGTACTTAACTAACTGTGTATGAAATATCCTCTCTTTTTCTGCTGCTGTTGTTGAAAACTTACGTTGCATAAATAAAAAAAGATTAAAATTTTTGAAATTACATCCATAAAAAATGGATTTATAATCTCAAGTTTCACAAAACTTATAATTTATCACTTCTACCTGAAGACGCATAAGCAAATATACTTAATGTTTTCTTTATGATTCAATAATTCCTCCACCCAAGACTTGAACGCCGTCGTACCATACAGCGGCTTGTCCAGGAGTGATGCTGAATTGAGGTTCATCAAATACCAAGCGGACGCGGGAATTTTCCCAGGGGATCACCGTTACAGGTTCGGGGTGAGAACGATAACGGATTTGCACTTCTGCACGAATGGGGGTAGAAGGTTCAGCAATGGAAACCCAATTTACTCGATTTACTGTGCATTCTGGCTGAGTTACCTTAGTGCGATCGCCTACAATCACTTTATTATTCACCGCATCTAATTCAATTACATACAGCGGGTCGGGCGCTGCTATACCCAAGCCTTTACGTTGTCCAATGGTGTAATGATGCACACCATCATGTTGTCCTAAAATTTTGCCTGTGGTATCTACAATATCGCCTTGTTTGGGAGCGAGGTATTTATCCAGAAATGCCCGCATGGAACCGTTGCTTTCCACTAAGCATAAATCTTGACTTTCTGGCTTATCAGCAGTTTTGAGTCCGTATTCAGCAGCGATGCGGCGGGTATCGGCTTTTTGCAATTCACCTAAAGGAAATAAGGTTGCTGCCAGTAATTCTTGAGACAAATCGTAAAGAAAATAAGACTGGTCTTTATTACGATCAACAGCCCTTAATAATTGATAACGTCCAGTAACTTCGTCATAATTAATTTGAGCATAATGACCAGTGGCAATGCGATCGCATCCCAATTGTTCACGGGCGTACTGTACCATTGGCCCAAACTTGACTGTTTTATTGCACTGAGAGCAAGGTAGAGGTGTGATCCCAGCACTATAACCAGTCACTAGGTAATCAACAATATGGGTTTGAAAGACATCCCGCATATCGACAATTTGATGGGGAACACCCAATTGTTCACAGATATAAGCCGCGTCGATCATCCCTTCAGAGCAACATTGACCTTTGCCTTTCATCAGCCAAAGAGTCAAACCAGTTACTTCATAGCCCTGATTGTGTAGGATAGCAGCGGCGGTGGAACTGTCAACGCCACCAGAAAGACCAACGACGACTTTTTTCATATCTCTAAATTTTATTAATTAGGCTAGTGGCTACTCCCGACGGGTATTAAAACAAATGTCATACAGCCTGAGGATTGTTCAAGTGTAGCATGTCTCTCTTCAAAGCCTTGCTAGTCAAGCACTTCAGTTTATAGGCTCATCGGTGATTTAGTTAAATTAGCCGAGCGATCGCTGACTGCAACTTTCGTATATTAGATTACTTGACTTATGCACCAATTTGGATATTTTTAATACATTACTGAATTTTTTTCGGTTATATTTGATTGCAACATAGACATGTTAATTCTAAGCTAACACTATAAAGTTGCGACAACGGCGCATTCATCATTTTCTGAACTAGAAATCTTATTAATACTATGTCCATTCAAATATCGAGTAAATTTATCACATTTCAGATTCTGCCTTTATTTGTAGGAAGTTGGTTGGCGCTGATTTCCCATAGTTACCCAGCACAAGCGCAAATCAACAATGATGAGGACATTTTGCTAGCTCAAGGAACTTTACCGCCGCCACCAAACGTTCCAGGAACTTATTATGGTCAGCAACCATTACCGCAGCTGCAACCCTCCCAACCAGTACAACCTTATTATCCTTATGAGCAGAATTTACAGCCTGCTCAACCAGTACAAGAATATCAGTATGAATATCAGCCTTCTCAACCTCAATATAATCAGAACTGGGAGCGTTACTTAGTATATGTTGAGAGTAATAATTACCAGACGCTACAACAAATCAAGCAAATAGAACCTGGTGCTTATATCCGGCAATACAGAGGACGTTCTGTTATCCAGTCAGGAGTTTTTAGCAGACAATCAAATGCCCAAGACCGGGTTAGACAACTGCAATCATACGGTATAAATGGCGCACAGATTGTCAATTTCAATAACGGACAGGAAGTAGTTGCTTCTCCCGCTGGCGGTAATGTAGGTAATACTAGGGGCAGTAGTTCTCGATACTATGTCGTTATTCCTACCAGTTCAGACAATTTGAATGCAGTTGCAGAGCAGGTTGGACGGAGTGTAGGACAATCTGGTGTTGTGCTTGCAAGACAAAAGCCGTTGGGGCCACATGTAGCTGTAGGGCCTTTTCCTGGACGAAAAGATGCCACGCAATGGAACAACTATCTGCGAAATTTGGGTTTCGGTAATGCGAGGGTTTACTACGGTAAATGAATGGGGCATAGGAAAACAAGAATGAGTTTAACCCACATTTTGCAGATATTGAAGCAGATTGAATAGTATAAAGCCTGAAATAATTACTTGGTAATTATTTCAGGCTATTTATTTGTAAAATTGTATTGATGCACGACTAATAAATAGCTGTTCCGGCTGAAATTAAGGCAGAGGCTTTGATGGGAATCTTCAACCATTTCCCTAGAAAATAGCCAAGAATGAAGGTTGTCGTAATGCTACCAACAGCAAACAAAGCACCGCTTGCATTAATACTTTCAGATGCTTGGAAACATTGGCCTGTCCCAGTCCGGTTTCTTGGATGATTTCCGTCACATTTTTCGCTCCTGACTTGAGACAACACAAAACTTGCATCCGACTCACTTCTGACAAGACTTTAAAATATTCAGCCACGGGAGCAAGGGTTTGAGGCGAGGATTCTAACATCACAAGCTTAGAATTCATGTTGGGTTGAGGAACGAAACCCAACCTACAAATATTATAAGTGTTTAATCGAACCTGATATAATAGGCAGTTACCCGATTTGAGCTTTGTTCTAGGGAAAAGAAAATATTAATCATTAAAATAGAGAATGTGTTGTCACTTAACTCAACACACTTAGTAATTTATGTTTACCACTTTATACTTGGAAGCGATAATATGAATATCGGAGAAAAATTAGATACACTCCAATCCGAAATTGACCAGAAGAGACAGGAGATTCGATCTGATCACTATTCAACTTCGATTGGTGAATGGATTAGTCTGTACCAGCAAGAAGAAATAGAAATTCATCCAGAATTTCAGAGATTTTTTCGTTGGTCTGAATATCAAAAAACCAAATTAATCGAATCTATCCTATTAGGTATACCAATCCCACCTATCTTTGTATCTCAACGGGAAGATGGTATTTGGGATGTGGTTGATGGCTTACAAAGGTTATCAACGATCTATGAATTTGTAGGTATATTAAAAGATGAAAATGGCAAACAATTTCCTCCATTGACTTTGCAAAAAACTGAATATTTGCCTTCATTAACTGGCAAGATATGGGAGGATAAAGAACATCCAGATGGTTCCATTAAAGGGTTTACTCCAGCACAAAGATTGTTAATAAAAAGAGCTAAGATCGATGTTAATATTTTACTGAAAGAAAGCGACACCTTTGCCAAGTACGAACTTTTTCAAAGATTAAATACTGGAGGATCGATCGCCACTGCCCAAGAATTGAGAAATTGCATTTTAGTTGGTTTAAATCCAAATCTATATCGATGGATTAAAAAGCTAGGTGAAAATGAAAGTTTTAAGTTATGTATACCCTTAAATGAAAAATCCTTAGACGAACAATATGACATCGAAATTTTATGTAGATTTT
>JBBSOP010000104.1:0-11562 GCA_038259655.1 Chroococcales cyanobacterium | reverse complement strand
GAGAAGTTAAGAGGGTTTCAGAGAGTTCTTGCGTAAGTCCTAACGATATTGAAAATGAAAGGGAACAGGGAACGGGCAACACTTCGACAAGCTCAATGCATCGCAGGGAAAAGGTTTGAAAGTCTTTTGGTATTCAGACTTTATAATCAGTTTATGCCTTAAGCTATCGACAGCTACACTTGAGCGATCGCAATATCTTATCAAAAGTATTAACATGATTAATACTACGCAATTATGCAATAACTTATCTGGCATAGCTCGTAGTTTTTAAGGATTATTTTGCTTGAAAATTCAAGTACTTGAAATTAGCTTAATAATCCTTGCATCTTGACTAATTGCCAAACTGAATTTTTTTAACTAATTCATAAAAAGGTTGCCAATTATCTGCCTGAAATATTGGTTCCCAAACTGACTCAATCACTGGTCTTAGCAATGCAGTTTGAGGATTTTGATTGGTTAATGTTTGAGAAATTGTATCTAAGTGATCAAGGTCGAAATAATTCAAAATTTTATGGTACAGTACGCACCAATCATCAAAAATTGGAGACGTACCTGAAGCTGGCACAATATCAGAAGTGTTCAATACCAATCCTGGCTCATCTCGCCATTTGGGTGAAAAGGTACGGGCCATCTCATAAAAAAACTCGTGATAACCAATCTGACTATCTTGTAAAAATTTAATCGTTAGATGTAAAAGCTCATCTGCTTCTGGATAAGACAACTCCTCAAAGCCTAATTTTTTCAACATCAAGGAGCGATATGTAGCATGATAATACTCATTAAAACTTGCTAGTCCTGCTTCCAAATCCGCTGGTTCAATAATTGTCTTTAACGGTTCTTGGAGCATTTCTAAATTTAACTTGCAAATACTTGGTTGATGACTGTAACAGTAACGTCTGTAATAGTCAAAGTATGCAGCCGTAAAATATGGATCATAAGTAGGAATAAATGCATAAGGGCCATAGTCAAAGCTCTCACCAGTAATTGACATATTGTCAGTATTAAGCACTGCATGACAAAAACCAGCAGCCATCCACTGCGCTACTAGTTCCGCGACTCGTTTGACTAATTCTGCATAAAATAAAGCATATTGATCTTTTTCCCCCAGTAAGTGACGGTAATAATGCTCAATTACGTGGTCTAATAACTTTTTACTTAAATCTGGACGGCGGAAAAAGTGCAAACGTTCAAAAGTACCAAAACGAATATGAGAACTACTCATCCTCACCATCACAGATGAGCGAGTCGGTGAAGGTTCATCACCCCGCCAGAGAGGTAAACCCGTCTCAATCATCGTCAAACAGCGAGAGGTGCGTACTCCTAAACGATGCAGTGCTTCTGCTGCTAAAATTTCTCGCACGCCGCCTTTTAGGGTAAGCATCCCATCACCACCACGAGAATAAGGTGTCGTACCGGAACCTTTCGTACCAAAGTCATAGAGTTCGCCATCAGTGGCGCGGACTTGTCCGTAGAGAAAGCCTCTACCATCACCTAATTTGGAGTTATATTCACCAAATTGGTAGCCGTGGTAGCGCAGGGCTAACAATGGCTTACGTCCCTGAAATTTACCAAAGGCGGTGATAAAATCTTCGTCTGTTACTGCTTGAGTATCTAGTCCTAAACAGGGTAACAGTGCATCGTTGCGCCAGCGGAGGATGTGTTGAGGAAATTCCGCTGCTACAACTTCGTCGTAGTAATCATCACCCAAAGATTCTAAAGCTGGTTCGTAGTTGAGGGTGAGAAAAGGATGATCAGAATTTTCGTGGTTGGGAGTTTCAGCCGGATTCATTACGAGCAAAGCTAATTGATTCTTCTCTTCATCCTACCCTTGGCAGAAGAGTTTAGGCTGGGACTGATGACAAAACGCCATTCACGAATACTATTCTTTGTGTCTTAGTGCCTTTGTGGTGAGAACAATTAATTAACTACGAAGACATAAACACACTAAATCAATAAATAAATCACCAGGGCAAAGGAAATTAATTACACTTTTACAAGTATTACGTTTGACGAATATCAATCGTACTTGATTTAAGGATAATTTCCTATCGCTCTGGTGCTTCTTTAGCGGAAGTTTCCACTATAAGGGTAAAAGTAAAGGGTTTTCAAACCTTATAACAGTTATTGGAAAACTATTGTATCAGCCCACACATTTTGATCCCCAATAGGGAGTTTTCTTAAAATGCGATCGCCTCAACTGTAGCTGTCTTGAGGTAAAATATTTTATCACCAATCAATAAGTTGGCGATCGCGGAAAAATCCTCCAGTAGCACTTCCATCCGCAGCAGTTGCTAGCCAAACAATAGTATCTACTCCTTGTTCGGGAGTTCGCTGTGCATTCGCTCCCCCCATATCAGTTTTTACCCATCCTGGACACACAGAATTAACTAAAATATTTGTGTCTTTCAATTCACTGGCAAAAATTCGAGTGAGAACATTCACACCTGTTTTGGAAAGGCGATATGCTGGGGAGCCTCCATCCATATCATGTAGTTGTCCCATCCCAGAAGAAACATTTACGATACGTCCGTAATTATTTTCCTTCATCAAGGTAATTAATGCCTGAGTCACTTGTAATACGCCGTAAACATTGGTTTCAATTGTTTGCTGTAAAGTATCAATTTTGGCATTAAAAATACTATTTTCGCCTGTTTGATTGTCGATATATATACCTGCATTATTTACCAATACATCAACTTTGCCGAACCGCTGACGAATAAACTCAGCCAATTGATCAATACTTTCATGATTAGTGACATCAAGGGGATGAGAAATTACATCTAATTCCTCAGCTTTCAACTTTTCAGCCGCAGTTTGGCCTTTTGCTGCATCTCGACTGGTAAGAATTACCTGATATCCCTTTTTTGCTAATTGGCGAGAAGTTTCAAATCCTAAACCACGATTTCCGCCAGTGACGACTGCAACTTTTGGAGTTGTACTCATAAAATTTTTCTCCTATTATTAATCAATTACTTAAGTGCGTATTCTGGATGATATTCAACTAATTCAATTTCATTACCATCTGGATCATTGATATAAATTCTATATTTGGTTTCAGGTGCTGTCATTGTGTAATATTCAATGTCTTCAGCTTCAAGCAATTTAATCATAGCTTCGCCATCTTTAATCACAAAACCTACGTGATTAATCCCAATATTTTCGTATGGCTGATGCACTCGCTGTTGTTCAGAATCGTTATTTAACGCTAGATAAAATTGATCATTACCAAAATGCATCCAGCGATCGCCGTTGAATATGCCTTCAGCACGTACATACCAATCAGGTAAAATTGTTTGATAAAATTTCTTGCTGGCTTCAATATTTTTGCAAGAAAGGTTGATGTGTTCAAAGCGAATAAAGTTCATATTTCGCTCCTTGTGATCAAGAAATAATTTAACGTTTAATAGTCAACAATCAGAAAATCTTACCCCAAGGTAATATCTAAAAACATCATGACGACAAAACCGAGCGTCATACTATAAGTTATTTGGCAAGTTTTGCTCCTAAACTGGCGATTACACCAATAACAAGGCTTTCCATAGCTGGGGTTGTTTATTGAACTGACATAAATAAATCATAGTCGAAATGATTATGACTTACAAGTTATTTGAAGAAAAAATCGCAGAGTTTTTATCTGCGACTCAATCAAGATGTCAGAAGAGGCACGGGAGCAGGGAGCAGGGAGCAGGGGGAAAGACACCAGACGTTTAAGCGTCCACCGAAGAAAGGGTTTCAAACCCATGTTCCGCTTCTCTGAATTTAATTTTGTGCAACTACTTAATCTCAAGATAGAGATGGAAAGTAGCTACCAAATAAATGGAATTAAGCGGGCGCTAGATTGTTGATATTCGGCATAGTCTGGATATTTAGCAGAGCTTGACTGTTCTTTTTGAGACATGCGTTGGAGATACAAAAGTAAGATTGATCCTGGTACTAAATAAGCCCATAGTGAACCAGCCACCACACTAAAACTTAGATACCGCAGCAAATCGCCAAAGTAATTAATGTGGCGTGAAAAGCGCCAAATGTTATCACGAACTAACCCCGCGCCGAACTGCTTGGCGGTCAACTTTTGGACATCAGCACTAGCGTTGATAAGACTGCCGAAAATGTACAGTATCAATGCTACAGATGCCGTTGTCATCGATAAAGGGATAGGATTCGTAAATGCTAAATATCCCGGTAGGACATAAAAAACTCCGACATACAAAAGTATCAAGATGAATACCAAAGTTCCTACAGATTCATTAAATAATTCTCGTCGCTGGGGATAAAACCATTGTTCAATCAGCCACCAGAGACAGTAACTACCGTGCAAACAAACATAAATTAGCTGTCGCCAATCTTGAATACCAAAGACGATCGCAAAAATTATAAACCAGACAAGGGGAAGTACTTTTGCTATGTTAATGGCTGTGAGTGCTTTGACTCCAGTTTTTTCAGGGTTAGCAGTATTTTGCATAGGTTGCTCGACTTACTTTGCATTACTTTTATGTTCGCCGATTAACCAGAGTGGCGCTAGCTTGATCAACAGGCATAAGTATCACTTCATTGATATTGACATGAGGCGATCGCGTCACGCAAAAAAATATCACATCCGCCACATCATCGGCGCTCAGGGGAGTAACTCCCTGGTAAACCTTGTTAGCCCGTTCAGTGTCGCCGTGAAACCGGACATCGCTAAATTCTGTTTCCACCATTCCAGGATCAACAGAAGTCACACGTATAGGAGTTCCTAACAAGTCTTGTTTTAAGCCTTCCGAAATTGCCTTGACAGCGGCTTTCGTAGCACAGTAAACATTGCCACCAGGATAAGTTTGATGTCCAGCAATTGAGCCTAAATTTACTACATGACCATGACCACGGCTTACCATACCAGGAACAACATAGCGGGTGAGGTAAAGTAAACCCTTAATATTGGTGTCAATCATTTCTTCCCAGTTTTGCAAGTCGCCTTCGTGCAACTTGTCTAAACCGCGACTGAGGCCAGCATTATTAATCAAAATGTCAATCTTCGACCAAGCAGCAGGTAAAGTAGAAATTGCAGATTCAACAGCACTGCGATCGCGTACATCTAACTGCAACAAATGAATTTCAATATTAAACTCTTTGGCAAGTGTATCTGCTAGCTGCTGCAAACGTTCCAGCCGTCGCGCCGCTAAAATTAATTTTGCACCTTCACGAGCAAATATTCTGGCACAAGCAGTACCTATACCACTACTTGCACCAGTAATTAAAATAATTTGATTTTTGAGAGAAATCATTAGTTAGTCAGGTCAATTGTCAACAGTCAATTGTCCAACAATTCGGAAACCTTCGGTATATTGAACTAAAACATCACTTTTTGAATTTAACCTTGTAGAGCAATTCATCTTTAATACGATTGAGTATTGAAGTCTCATCAAGGTTTGCCAAAATTCGACTGATTACTGCTTTTGGCCCTTCATCTCCCCAAGTTGCCCCATTCGCTAAATAAGCCTTAGTAACTTGTCCAATTCCATAAGAAGAAACACCAGCTACACTTGCTTGCGTTATAGCCACGGTTATGTATGGGCCTAAAGAAGCCCCACCGGTTACTGGTGCAGAGATGCCTAATAAAGTTTTTAGTCCACTTAAGCCTAAATTTGCTAGTAATTCACTTGCACCAATACCGCCCATACTCAGGGCAATTTTTTGTAATAGTTGTACAGCACCACTTTCACTCATTGGGATGCCATAGAGTTTAGATAAACCCAAAATTAAAGCAATATCAATGACAACACTACTGAGAATATCTACTACTGTAACGGGATTAAGAGCGATCGCAACTGCCTTAGTCATCACAGCCTTCCAAATCAACTGATTGGCGTTCTGTTCCCGAATCATCAGTTTGCGCTCTACCAATTGCTCATTCACTGTGTCAGCATAAAGCATCGTGTTCAGGGCAACCAAAGCTTTACCTTCACGTTGCAGAATCTCCAAAATTTTTAGTTTTAGTTCTTCAATTTGGGCAGTACCTGTACGCAACTGCAATCCTCTAGTACCATCGGGGCGAATAACTGCCGTTTTCGTTAATGGTGATGCTGCCGACATGACAATTTCTAAAGGTGTGATTAACTCCCGTACCCTTTCATCCCGGATTTTTTGATAAATTGCCATCCGGTCTGCTTCTGGATACTGATCTACCTTGTTAAACACCAGAATAATTGGTTTACCTGCTTCTCGTAACTGAGACAAAGCTTCATGTTCTATCTTCGTCATATCACCAGCAATCACAAACAGAATTAGATCCGCCTGTTTTGCCACCTGTTCAGCTAACGCCGCACGAGTATCACCATCTACTTCGTCTAACCCCGGAGTGTCAATTAATTCCACCTGAGATTGACCAACAGCCGGGAGAGTAACCCGCAAAGCTCGTTCAGTTTCTCCTACCGTCTCTTCACTAATACTCCAGTTAACTCTTTGTGCTGCACGGGTAACACCATGCAAAGGCCCAGTTTCAAATACTGTTTGCCCAACTAAAGCATTTAGTAGAGAAGACTTACCGCGTCCCACCATACCAAAAGCAGCAATCTGTACCACCATGCGGTCTAATTTGCCTAACATGGTCTCTAAATCAGCGATTTCCGCCTCTAAACCGGATTTTTCTTGGGGAGTGAGGTCGAGATTGGTGACTAAGTTTCGCAGCGCCGTTTGTGCTTGTTTATAGTTGAGTTCCTTCTGAATATCATCAAAGTCAAAAATGGCACTATCTAGTTCTTCCTCCCAGTTGAGAGAATTTGCATTAGTGTCGCCTGGATTGCTTTGATGAGGATCTGGCAATGTGGAAGTCATATCAATTTCAACTTTGGCTTTTGGGATTTTTAATTCACCCCATTTCTTATCCTAGTTATTTTTAACAAGATATTGGGGAGATGACGAAGTGGTGCGGAAAGACTAGAAGACTAGGAGAAAAGGGTAATAACTTATGCCCAATGCCCAATACCCAATGCCCAATGATCAATGACTAACAAAAAGTCATAAACTGAAAAATGCATCTAGTAGCGTTAAGAACTTGACTAAATCACCTGTGCGGAAAATCGTTATTGCCGGTAACTGGAAAATGTTCAAAACCCAGGCAGAAACCCAAGAGTTTTTGCGAGGATTTCTGCCCCACTTACAAGAAACGCCCCAAGGGCGAGAAGTGGTATTGTGTCCTCCTTTCACTGATCTAAACCTTTTATCCAAAAGTTTGCATGGAAGCCTCATACAACTAGGGGCGCAAAATGTTCATTGGGAAGAAAATGGAGCCTATACGGGCGAGATTTCTGGCCTGATGCTGACAGAAAGTGGTGTACGTTATGTAATTGTTGGTCACAGTGAACGACGACAATACTTTGGCGAAACGGACGCTACTGTTAATCTGCGCCTAAAGGCTGCTCAAAAGTATGGTCTGACTCCGATTTTATGTGTTGGCGAAACTAAACAACAACGAGATGATGGGGAAACTGAAGCGATAATTATTAAGCAGCTGGATAAAGGCTTGATCGATGTTGATCAGGATAATCTAGTCATTGCATACGAACCCATTTGGGCGATTGGTACTGGTGACACTTGCGAAGCCAAAGAGGCAAATCGGGTCATTGGTCTGATTCGTAACCAGTTGAGTAATCCTAATGTTTCAATTCAATACGGTGGTTCAGTGAAGCCCAATAATATTGATGAAATCATGGCTCAACCTGAAATTGATGGCGCTCTTGTAGGAGGAGCAAGTCTGGAACCTGAAAGTTTTGCTCGGATTGTCAACTATCAGTAAAATCGGGCATCCCTTCTCTACGAGAGGCTGCGCTCAGGGCAAGTGGGCATGGGGCATAGGGCATTGGTCGATAATAATTTTTCTTCTTGGCTTTTCCAACTTTCCTAGTGGTCTGTCGCAGAAGTTTTGATAGGTGACTGAGTTTTTCAATTTCTCTTCTTTACCTCTTAACTTTGCGCTCTCTGCGTCCTTTGCGGTACCCTGCGGGAAGCCGCTAACGCGTCTACGTTCTCTTAACCCAGCAAAATTAATGGGACAGACCACTAATGCCCTTAGCTCCTCCTATTCCTAAGCGGAGTTTAGCAACCCAAAAGCTGCTATATGTCAAACAAGTTAATAATGCGCGATCGCTGTTTCAATTGGGGACAGCGTACTTATATAATGGGTGTGTTGAATGTCACACCTGATAGTTTTAGCGATGGCGGTGAGTTTAATCATACTTCTGGGGCTTTAGCTCAGGCGCAAGCAATGGTGGCGGCTGGCGTTGACATTATTGATGTCGGTGGTCAATCAACTCGGCCAGGAGCAGAACAAATAACTCTTGCAGAAGAACTAAATCGAGTATTAACCGTGTTGCGTGTATTGCGAGAAAAAATTTCAGTACCCATTTCTGTAGATACAACTAGGGCAACTGTCGCCAAAGCATCCGTAGAAGTTGGAGCAGATATGATCAATGATATTTCTGGCGGCACGTTTGACTCAGAAATGTTGCCAACAGTAGCCAGTTTAGATGTGCCGATAGTGTTGATGCATACGCGGGGAACACCGCAGACAATGCAGCAAATGACTAATTATCAGGATGTAATGCAGGAGATTATTAGTTTTTTAGCCGAACAAATTGCGATCGCTACTGCTACGGGTATTAATCAAAATAAAATTATTATTGATCCTGGTATTGGCTTTGCCAAAAATTATGAGCAAAATTTAGAAATTTTCCGCCGCTTACTTTCATTAAAATCACTAAATTGCCCTATTTTGGTAGGAGCGTCTCGTAAAAGTTTTATTGGTCGCATTTTAAATCAACCAGAGCCGAAAGCACGAGTCTGGGGAACCGCAGCAGCATGTTGTGCTGCTATTTTTAATGGCGCGGATATGCTACGAGTACACGATGTTAAAGAAATATGCGAGGTGTCGCTGGTTGCGGATGCGCTGTTTCGACAGTCTCTACAATGAAACTGAAAATTTAGTTTTAACTAAAGGGAATTTTTCTCAGACCCATTATTGTTAACTTCATGAGTTCCTGTCTCTCCAATCATTTGATCTAATGCTCCCTCTGTTAATGACGGGTTGAGAAAGACAATTTTAGCATTGGTACTAGCACCCAGTTTTTGACTCGCTTCTACCTGTTCTTGAGCCATAAGATATCTCAGAATTTCTTTAGTTTCTGCCTTAGAACTCATGGCTTCAGAAAGTATCTGGATTGATTCTTTGGTGGCTTGCGCTCTTTTAATCGCAGCTTGCCTTTCTCCCTCTGCTGTGCTAATTGTGGCTTGTTTTCTAATTTCCGCTGCTTGCTGTTCTGCCATCGACTTCTGCACGCTCTCAGGTGGCGTAATGCTCTGAATATCCACTCGTAAAATTCTAACTCCCCATTCGGCGCTAATATGGTTCAAAACATCCAACAGAGATTGGTTCATTTCATTTCTAGACGAAATGGTTTCCGATAGACTTCTATCGGCAATATAGGCACGGAGTTCTACTGTTGACAAGTTGGCCAGCGCAATTTGGATATCCTCAATTTTATAAAAAGTTCTCTCCATATTGGTGATCTGCCAAGAGACAACGCCATCAACTTCTAGGTAGACGTTATCTCTGGTAATCACTTTCTGAGGTTTAATGTCTAAAATCTGCTCTCGTGTGGTATCTTCCATAACGATGGTATCAACTAGGGGAACGATGAAGTTGAGACCTGGCGTTAGTTTGCGATGATATCGCCCTAAACGTTCAACCAAAGCTTCGTTTCCTTCATTAATAACTTTTGCAGATCCTAAGGCATAGCCCATGAGTGCTAAGACAATCGCAATGAGTGGCTCCATAGATGCTCCTATTTAGTTAGCTTTTAAGGGAATTTTAGTTTAAAGGACATAGTACTACCTTGTCTTATTTTTAAGTCTAATGTCTTGAAACTGTAATTTTACGAACATAGTAGCAATGCTCATGACTAATCGCCATGTATGTTGTACATCCGTAAATTCTTCAATGGAGTACTTGCGTGTATTTTATTACACATACTTAAAAACCACGCCAACAAGGGGCATGGTTTTTCATTGTGAATTTGAAGTTGAGTGCGATCGCTAGTAAAATCTAAGCAATTTCAAACTCATTTTTTAAAAGAAACCAAACAAAGCTCTGAAGATTCCCAATAAACCACCCAGAGGATTGACTATAGCACCTACACTATCACCAGTCTTAGCTAAACCTGAACGGCTGACCACTAAAACATCATTGTTGCGAAGTATGGGATTTGTTTGTTCATTGATACCTTGAGAGAAATCCACTTTTACTTCACGTTTGGTTACAGAACCATCCGGGTTGAGCCGAATCAAATCTACTGTAGACCTACTAGCTCTGGCATCGTTGAATCCACCAGCCGCCAGCAATGCCTGATTCAAAGAGCTGTTAGGCCGAACATCTAAGGCTCCTGGTTTTTTAACTTCACCGACTACGCCAACTTGAATAGTATTAGGAGACAAAGTAGTGGTAGCTAATTGAGTAGCTTCTGCTGCATTGACCTCCGTTGCAGTAGGAATAACAATAGTATCTCCATCTTGGACAATTATGTCTTGATTGACATCACCACTTTGTAACAACTGCCAAAGATTAATATCTACAGTTTGTTCTGTGCCAGTTCTTGTCGGTCGGCGGAGCTTGAGATTACGAACATCCGCTTGTGATGTAATGCCTCCAGCTAGTTGAATTGCCCGCGTTACAGTTGGTAGACCACCTCCTGTAGCTGTAGCTGTACCTGACTGCCCTTCTGTGTTACCACCTGAACCGACAAGATATGAACCAGGACGATTAACTTCACCAATAATTGCTACCGTGCGGGGTGTGGTTTGACTGGCTGCAAAGTTAGCTGCAAATAAATTGCGTGCTTCTGCGATGTTGAAAGTCTTGGCAGTTGGCACAACAATCGTGTCTCCATCCCTTAAGGTAATATCTTGTGTTGTATTACCTGTTTGGATAATATCTTTTAAATTGATAGTAACGACTTGCTCAGAAGAGCGGCCTGTTTTACGTTTTAATTTAACTTCAGATACATCTGCTGCCAAGGTAACTCCCTGAGCTGTAGTTAGTGCAGCTAATACAGTTGGGTATTGTACCCCTGGATTATTCCCTGCGCCTCCACTTAAGCTGAGAGTGTAAGCTCCTGGACGTGTCACCTCTCCAGCAACCAAAATATTGATAGGACGAGGCGATAAAAGGTTAACAGAGATCAAAGGACGTTTGAGAAAGCGCGAGTACCTTCTGGCAATTTCGTCAGCAGCTTGTTCTGTTGTTAGCCCCAAAACAGGTACACTGCCAATCAAAGGTAAATTTATCGCTCCGCCTGGGGGAACTTGATATTCACCTGTATATTCTGGTACTTCAAATACGTTTACACGGATGAGATCACCGCCTCCTAACAGGTAACTTGTATCTATTGAGGTTTGATAATTTGGTGATGCTGGTTGTGTACTAGGAAATACTGGTTGTCCCTGAGCTATACTCGCAGATGGAGTAGCAATATTAAAAGCTGTTAATAAAGCCATACCCACAACTGGTTGGGTAAGAAATTTTAGTAAATT
>JBBSOP010000103.1:0-11587 GCA_038259655.1 Chroococcales cyanobacterium | reverse complement strand
TTAATGAGGCGTGAGAGTAGAATTGCCGTTGCTGGTAATTGAATAAGTAGCAGTAGAAGCGACAAGGCACTTTCTACTGTTGAAGCATTGTCCACGGTCAAAATACTTTGCAATTAACTGGATATTGGGGAGTGAAGAAGCAGCACTTCTATACGAGACGCTACGCGTAGCTTGCTTCCCCGTAGGGGTACGCTCGATTTCCGCGTAGCGATGCACTGACTTGTGCTGAGTTTAGCCTGAGCGCAGCCGAAGGGCGTAGTCGAAGTAGCTTGTCGAAGTGTCGAAACTCAGCACAAGTCAAGGCAAGACGCTCAGTGACCAAAGAGCAGGGGGAAAGAGGATTTTGCATAGATGCCCGCAATCATAACTAATCAAGCGGACATGATATGATTCCTGTCTTCTACGCTTTATTTTAAAGCAACTTTAACACTTGCTACTGAGACTTCCTGTGCTGCTGGTTCGACATTAACTTGGTCAGAAGCGGTTGAAGCCTTTAACCAAAATCCTACAGCCGGAGCTACACCTAACAACAAGCCAAGCACTACAGGAATGGGAAACCCAGCGGCTAGACTCATAACTGTGGCAAAACCAAAGTTGCTTAAATAAACTATTAAAGGTACATTAAGCTGCGATCGCTCTAATTTAATCGGGTTATTTTTCCACAACAATGCTGCCACAGTCATAAACACTGAGCCAGTACCCAACCAGCCTACAAAGTTTTGGTAGGGCATTCCAAAGAAAGCACCCGGTTGTTGCCAATACCAAAAGGGTAATGAGGTTTGGCTCATTGCAGGGTCAAGGACAAAATCCCAAGAAGTCAGCAATAAAGCACCAAAACCAATAGCAACTATGTGACGCAATAAGCTAGGTTTTTTATCTACTTCTAAACCAGTACGCGCCAACAGATAAGCAACGCATCCCACATAAAACCATGACAAGGGAATTGTAAATGGCACTAAACCAGCAATTTTATAGCCCAAACCACTCAAATAACTGTAGTGACCAAAAGGAAAGCCTGTACTGGTTCCTAATAGTTCACTGGTTAAAGATATTACCACTGCGGGCAGCATAAACGCCAAAATGCGACCTAAGCCTAATATCCGCAAACCATATAAAAAAACAGCGGCTGTACCCAAAATCATATACGCTACACCACCACCAGCTAGACTCCACTGCATAGCAGTCTGTCCAACCTCAGATAAATGCAAAATTACATCGGCATTGGGTACAACTAGTAGTATCCCTACCAACCCAAATACCATTGATACAATATGACCAGTCAGGCATACACGTTCAGCGATAACAATTTGTCTCATAAGGATTCCTTAATCAAGATGTGATACGTGGCTACTCGGCTGCTAATAGTTTACAAATGTTTATGAAAATTTTTAATAGTTTGTGAGGTAATTATCTACAAAGTGGGTTGACTTGCTTGACAAAAGCATAACAGCCTATTGATTGAATCTAAAGAAAATAGGATGATTAAGTTTATAGTCTAAGCCATTGCAGCCAAAATCTATCCAACTAAATTTGGCTTTATTGTAGTTTGTGTTAAGCGTATTCTTTGCTGTGGACATCACGCTTACATCCAAAGGTGGAAAAGCTTCCACTATGTACGGATATAATTGAGAGCAGACAAGAATGACAGCCTGAGCAATTCCTCAAACGAAGCAAAGCTTTTGTTGGGGCTAAGTCCTTTAAGTAATAGATTTAACCGTTAATGGCGATACCAATTCATGTCAATTTTGAAAAGACTTCCCTGGATTTCCTTAGCCCTAGTGCTACTTAGCTATAGTACTTTAGGTTGGGTGTTATCTGAAGCACAAACCTCTTTATCTGTGTGGCTAGTGGTTATGCTTGCCGTCTTACTTTTGCTAGGCAGCTTAACTGCTCCTTTGTCGTTAGTCACTAAGTACTCTACTATTTTATTTCGCTCCAATATCAGATCTTTTGCCGTTGCCGTTTTCGGGGCATTCTTGTTTTTTTTGATGCTGGCTTGGTTCCGCGTATTTTTAGATACTTTGTTGATCATTTCTGCGGCTATATTAGCAAGAATTGACTTTCAAGGAGCTAAGTTTAGTGAAGGACAAACCTTTTTGATGACTTCTATCACTTCATTGACGGGTGTTGCTTTAGGTGCAGGTATGCAAACATTATTTTCGCAAAAAATATGGTGGTAGTTAAGGGTGGATAAATTACCCACCCTCAACACTCTAGCTAGCTACTGCCTCAACTGTGGCAGCAACTGGGTAAACACTAACTTTTTTGCGGGTTTTGCCCTTTCTCTCAAACGTAACTACGCCATCGACTAAGGCAAATAAAGTGTCATCACTACCAATACCGACATTGTTGCCTGGGTGAAATTTGGTACCGCGCTGACGCACGAGGATGTTTCCTGCACGCACAACTTCACTACCATAGCGTTTCACACCCAAGCGTTGAGCGTTAGAATCGCGCCCGTTGCGTGTACTACCTGTTCCTTTCTTGTGAGCCATAATTTCCTCTTGTATTTTTGTGTCTATTATTCAGCAGTCTCTTCCACAGGGAAATCTTCAACCTCAGGAGGTTCTACACTTGCAGCTTCTTGGGCAGCTAGTATTGTACCGTTGAGGTTGATGGAATTAATCATCAGTCTAGTAATTTCCTGGCGATGCCCCCGTTTTTTACGGGTTTTCTTTTTCGGCTTCATTTTGTATACCAGGACTTTGCGACCTCTAAGGTTTCGCACCACTGTCCCTTCTACAGTCGCCCCTGAGATTAGCGGCTGTCCAATAGTGACTTCACCGTCATGCTGTACTAGTAATACTGATTCAATTGTAACTTTTTCGTCTGCTTCAGCAGCGAGTAGTTCAATATCATAAAAGCGGCCTGGCTCGACTCGTATTTGTTTGCCGCCAGTTTCAATAATTGCGTAGGTCATGGAATTGTCCTTGAAGTTGCCGTACAGGTAGCTGGCTTTGATCTCGTATCAAGAGATGCGATTTATTTTGTTTTAATAAATCACTGTTGCTAGCTTTTGTGATATGTCTACCTGATCCGAGCAGGAATTAGACAGACAATCTAAAATTGTATTTGATTATTTAGTATTAAGTCAAGTTAAAAATTTAGATATCGCCTTAACGCCGATTTGCGAAATCTTGATAGCCGTTCGTGTAGTTAATGGTGACACAGAACACAACGAGTCTGAGTAATGGACAATTATTGCTCAGATTTTTTCTGTGTATAGCTTGATAAATTGCCAGTTTACAGTAATGCGATCGCCCCAAATAAACAAGTAACATAAAATCAGACATTTACAAAAAGAGGGTAATATGACTGCTCAAGTTGTAGACACCACTTCAGAATTAATTGCCAAGCTACAAACCTTAGCACCAGAACAGCAACAACAAGTGCTAGATTTTGTGGAATTTTTAGCACAAAAATATACTCAATCCGAACAAGTACCTGAGCAACGGATACTAGGTTTAAATCAAGGAGAGATTTGGATGAGTGATGATTTTAATGATCCTTTACCGGATGATTTTTGGTTGGGTGAAGGGGAGGTATGAAATTACTGTTAGATACTCCCGTACTTATTTGGTCAGCAGGAAACCCTGAAAAACTGTCAGATAGGGTTAGAAATTTATTAGTGGATACTAACAACTCTTGGTTAGTTAGCATTGCTAGTATTTGGGAAATGCAAATCAAGCTTCAATCTGGCAAGCTAAGTTTAAATTCAGCGCTGCCAAACTTGATAGAAAGACAACAGCAGGTTAATGAATTACAAATATTACCCATTGAATTGTCTCATATCTATGCTCTTGAAGGTTTACCTAGCCATCACCGCGATCCATTCGATCGAATTTTAATCGCTCAGTCAATAGTTGAAAATATACCTTTATTAAGTATAGATATGGTATTTGATTCATATCCAGTTCAAAGAGTTTGGGAGTAAAGCTAACTTAATAGTGGTGAAGTATAAAAGCTAGTTAGAACTGTCATTCTCATATAAATTTTAAAGTCAGAGATAGTAAACTACTCAATTTTGTTAATTATTACATTCATTTAAGTTAGAACTTACGCAAAATTATGGAAAAACGTAGACGCGCCAGCGGCTTCCCGAAGGGTACCGCAAAGGACGCAGAGGACACGTAAAGCCTACGGCATAGCTACGCTTAGCGCGCAGCGTCTCGCAGAGAAGTTAAGAGGGTTTGAGATAGTTCTTGCGTAAGTCCTATAAGTAACCAAAACTATTTACTTAAACTGCTATTTTTAATCACTTTAATATTACTATTTGGCGATTCACATTTAGTTAGATAAGATGGCTATATTTTAATTATTGAATATGAAAAGAATAGAAGTTGAACAAAGAACTATTTTGATTGGTTTAGCAGGTAGCCACGGTTATGGGTTAAATCGTCCTGATTCTGATTTAGATTTTCGGAATGAATTATGTATGGAATTAGTAGAAATGCAGGGGTGGGGTTAGTTGTCAGTGGTCAGTGGTCAATAACAACTGACTACTTTAAAGAGTCTGAAGTAAATCAGCAAAGCCATACAGGCTAATTAGGAGCAATAATAATGCCGTGAATTGGGTAACTCGTGTTTGGGGTGAAGGAGCGATCGCCTCTCGTACTAAAATAGAAATAGATGCTCCAACTACAAGGCTCAAGCCTAGTACCAGATAAGGTCTATCCGGTGAAATTGTTGCAATTGCTAACATGGCGATCGCTAGCATCAGCATTAATAATTCTACAAACCTGGGTGGATTGTATTGGCTAGCTAAAATAAAGCTGTTTATCCAGAAGTTCCACAATCTCATATTGGGTACTGAGTTTATTGTTAGTTGTCAGTTGTCAGTTGTCCAGTTATTTTGTCCTACTGACCACTGACCAATACCTAACTTCGATTAACGAATACCTGTTTTTATTTGACCCGCACCATTTTTTTGTGCAGAATCATCGTCTGTTAATTCCACACCAAAGACACGAGAAAAAGCTTTTTCCACTTTGTAGCAAGAGTAAATCGACTCTAAGGGATCTTTCCGCAGTCTGTGACGCAGAGATAAAGTAATTACGCGCCGGATATCATCAACTGTGACTTCGGTACGTCCTTCATAAGCTGTTAAGGCTTTGGCTGCACGGTTAGTAACAATGTCACCCCGTAAGCCATCTACATCTAGTTCTGAACAGACCTCAGAAATTTTTACCCGCAGGTCATAATCAAGCTTTACTTCTGGCAATAGCTTTTGGGCGTTGACAATTTTCTGTTGTAGTGTTTCTTGCTCAGGTTTGTACTTTTCTAGAAAAATCGGAGGATTTTGGTCAAAGTCCGCCCGTTGTTCCACGATTTGTACCCTTAAAACTGGTTCTTTAACCGTGTGAATTTCTGCGTGCATCCCAAAACGGTCAAGTAACTGAGGACGCAATTCTCCTTCTTCCGGGTTTCCAGAACCCACAAGCACAAACCGGGCTGGGTGACGGATAGAAATACCTTCCCGTTCTACGGTGTTCCAGCCGCTAGCTGCGGAGTCGAGTAATACGTCTACGAGGTGGTCATCGAGCAAGTTGACTTCATCCACGTACAGGATGCCTCTGTTAGCTTTGGCCAACAATCCCGGTTCAAAAGCTTTCACACCCTCAGATAAAGCTTTTTCAATGTCGATAGTGCCGCAAACCCTGTCTTCTGTGGCTCCCAATGGTAGGTCTACCATTTGAACTTTTTTCAATTCCACGGGTATTTCTAACCCTTGGTCTACCTGTTGACGGACTTCATCGCTCATCACGTCAGGGTCGTTGGGGTCACTGCTGAAGGGATCATTGGCAACTACAGTAATTTCTGGCAATAGGTCAGCCAGTGCCCGAATAGTTGTAGATTTACCAGTACCGCGATCGCCCATAATCATTACACCACCAATTTTGGGATCAATCACGTTCAACAGCAACGCCAGTTTCATTTCTTCCTGACCAACGATTGCCGTAAATGGAAATACTACGCGACGCGCACTTGCCGTAGATTGAGCAGTTGGAGTCACTAAACTACCTTAACAATATTTTTTTATTACAATTCTTTATTGTGCCACAGTTGGGGAGCATAAGAAGTAAAAATAGCCCCACAATGCGCTTATATTTTTATGAAATGGTTACGACGCACTAAGTATAAATCCTGATTCACTTCCTTGAGTATGGGAGTGATAGCATATTATTATCGGCGCTCTAAATCTAAATTACATCTGTAAATGAATAAAGCATTAGATGAAACGCTTTCAATTGAAGTTGCTGAAAGCATAAAAAGCAAGCCTAATCAGCCGTTTGTTAATGCTTATAAAGCAGCATTAGCAACAGAGGGAGCAAAGTATGTCCAGGGTTTTTTAGCTGTTGCCGATAAACCTTACCAACCGATTGAACATAGTTGGATTGAACTAGACGATATCTCTGGTAACAACAAAGTTATACACATTATCGATCCCACATTCCCACACCTGCACAAAAACCCCCAAACACTTTGGTATTTTGCAGCCCAAAGCTTGAGTGTCAAGCAACTTAAAGCAGTAATAGAAGAATCAAAAGAAGATTATCCAGAAGACGACCCGCTACCAATTTATGGTGGTACACCATACGAATATTATGGTGATGTCATGTTGGGTGGTCAGGAATATTTAGCAGCCTATCAAGCAGCAGAGGCAAAGTGCCGAGAATTTAAAGAATTTAATGCTAACAAGAACTAAGCTAATTATCACTGCTTGATGTTCTCGGAGATTAACCGCAAAAGCGTCTCTATCGGCAGTTAATTATTTTTATCACAATTAAGACGATTTACCGTCACTACCAAAATATTCTCGATAACCACAAATTTTGTTTCCATCTACGTCAAAGGAAACTGCTACACGATTTTTGTAAGGCTGTCCAAATAAAACGCTCTGATCTTTAAACTCAAAGACTACTGTTGTTGGATTGTAAGTAAAACGGTCTAAATTTAAGCTGATTCCGTCTGGAAAAGACTTTGATACGTATTCAAAAAATTCTCTAGCTTGCTTTTTTCCTACATTCCAACCCTGGAATTTTCCTGTGGGAAACCAAAATGTAAAATCTTCTATGAGCATTTCTAAAAATGCTTCCCAATCGCCTGTTGCTAAACCATGCTGAAAATACTCGAATGCCTGTTGAGCAACTTTTAAAGTATTTTCTGAGTCTTGTTTCATATTCTAGAAATTCATCTTTGGTTACGACTTATTTGCAGGCAAATAAGGGGTATTATTCCTTATTCGCCAACAAGGTCTGGAGTATCAAGTCTGAGTTTGTTCTTCTTGTTCTATCTCAGCTTGGATTTTTGCTAGTTCTTCAGGAGTCAGTTCTTCTAGGCGCTTTTGGAAAAAGGCTTGCTCATACTGTTCCCGCTGTTGATGGTAAGTCATGTTTTTGCCTACAGCGCGGAAAATATAGGTGGCTAACCAGCCAATCAGTCCGCTGACTAGCAAGACTTGGCTCCATACACCAGCCTGTTGAAAGTCTAAACCGACTAGCTGCAATCCTATATATGCCAAGCCGCCAGCAATAAAAACACCTAAGCCGATTCCAATAGCGTCAATGCGTCGCATGAGAGTTATGACCTACCAATCTCGTTAAACTTCAATTTGTCGCCGCTTAGGTCGAAAATTCAAAAACGGCGATAGAACTAACAAACCTGGAAAGAAGAAAAACACCAGAAAGTACATAAAGGTGCGTTCAATGGCGCTAACTACATACCAACGCTGCTTGAGGTACAGCAAGATAGCAACAGGCACTACTAACAGGTAAGCTCCAGCCAAAGCCAGATACAACAGGGCGACAATCATAGATTTTTTCTCTAAGTAGACAAGACCATTTGGTGCATCTATTTCCCATCATAGGCTGAATGCCTCAACTGAGGGAAGGATAGCTGTTGTGCTTTTACAATATCAGGTTCAGGAATTTTTAGTTTAAGTCTTGATTAAAACTCCGATGATGCTACAATATCAAAGCCAGCGGCAAATATACTCTTTTGTCAGGTGAACTTGAAAATGATTATCTAGATTGATTGCGAAGAAACAAGGGAAAATTCCCATTCTGGAAAACGATCGCTCATGATGGACAAAATTTTTTCAATTTAGTTGCACAAAAGACACAATTGATGCTGGAATAGATGAGGAGGTATTTGCTGCTTCCACAAAGAGCAGTGGCTCCCTACAAAACTAGGGGGTGTGGCGGAATGGTAGACGCTACGGACTTAGATAACTGAGCCTTGAAGGAGAAACCCCTCAAGTGTAAGCTCTCAAACTCAGGGAAACCTAAATCTGGTGACAGATATGGCAATCCTGAGCCAAGCCCAAGAATTTGAGATTGTTATTCAATCAAAAATCGAGGGAAGGTGCAGAGACTCGACGGGAGCTACCCTAACGTAAAGTCGAGGGTAAAGGGAGAGTCCAATTCTTAAAGCCTGGAGTTGTGAAAGCAACAAGGCAACAGTGAAAGCTGTGGAAGAATGAAAATCCGTTGACCTTAAACGGTCGTGGGGGTTCAAGTCCCCCCACCCCCACTACAAAGTTAAACATCATAGACCTGCTTAGCAAGTATAAGCAGGTCTCGTTGTATATTGAGAGTTGCATTAGGCTGAAGTCAGTTGTGTAAATCTCAGTAATTTTTCTGAAAACTTAACGGTAAATGATTAAGTTTTAATACGTCGCTCCGTAAGTTTATCAAATGTGCGTCAAAAAATTACTGAATCTTTGAAGACATATATTGATACTACGATCTACCAAGGTTAAGCTGATAACAGTAAAAACCGCAAACTTATTGGCCTTGAGAACTGGCATGACCGCTAAAAGTTTACCAAGTAGTCAAAAACATCAAGATATTGTTAAGCCCAACTCTCAAAAACTAAATCTGCAAATCAGACAAGAAATGATTTTCAGATATTTAGTGGAAATTGTGAACAAATGGTTGCCAGAGGATGTTCTGCGAGAATTTAAACGACTATTTATAGATTGTCTTGATTCTGGTAGTTCGGATATCATACCCGCAATACAGGGAATTAGTTTTATTAATGATGAATATGAGTTTCGTAACACAATAAAGCGTTGTTGTTACATTTTAGTTAATAACTGGGCATCTAAAAGAAAGCACAAGTACATCCAAGAATTAATTAATTTATTTGCTGAATCTTCTAATCTAGATTTAAATCATTCTCCAGATTTAAATATTTATCGAAGCTGGCTAAAAAAATTTGTTATTAGCAGTGACTATGAAGAGTTGAAATTATTTGCTTATAAATATGACGATAGTAAGAAAGTTCATTGGTCTAATCGTTATAGTGCTTATTTGTTAGTAGCTCAATCTTTTGATGTCAATAATCCCCAAGAGCAACAAGAAGCTGCGGCCAATCTCTCTAAGCAAATGAAAGATACATTTAAGTTTGAACTAGCAATGTATATTGCTCGTTCTCAATCCGCAGCTTCAAATGTATCACGCTACAATAATCCCAGCATTTTGGGAGATGATGTTTTGCGTTTAATCAAGATGATTGTTGTCAAAAAAGGTATATTTAGTTACGAAAATTTAGCAAATATCTTTCTTAAGCAAACTCAAAATCAAACTCTAAAAGATTTTAAAGAAAGCATTCAAAAATATTTATATTACTCTATAAATCAAGAGTTAGTAAAAATTTTTAGGCAAAATTTAGCAGATAAACTATCATGTTGGAATGTTGATCATGATGATGAACTAATCAATAAAAATTTATTATTGAGAATATGTAACCGCATAATTGATTGTCTGACAACAGAAAATGGGCGGGAGCCTTCACTATTATTTGTAGCGTTGCTTTCTCAAGGTCATCCTCTAACTTTGGTAATTATCCTATTGAAGATTATTTTAATTTGTCAAAATGCCCGCAGTCATTTGGAAATTCGGATTGCTAATTTAATTAGTTACTATGAAGCTTATTCAGAAGATGAATGTCAGTGGCTAATTAATTTTATGGAGTTTTTTAATATTACGTTTGCAATTTATGCAGAAAACATTGAATACAACTTGATTAAAATGAAAAAAGATGATAAAAATTATAATTCCCAGTTAGATTTGGATACTTATCGTGTATTCTCTCAAATTAGGGAAGACACCTAAAAAGCATTAAGACTTAATATTTAGCAAGGCGTTCGTCAAGCCAAGCTAAAACAGCACCAGCAATTTCAGATACAATACTAATCAAGCGATAAAGAGCGATCGCACTAATTACTAGAGCAGATGGAAAGTGAGATTGTAAAAGTGCGATCGCAGTAGCTTCAAATATGCCTAAACCACCAGGCGCACCAGGAATAACTAATCCTAACAACCAAGCAGAACTAAAAGCCCCTAGTAATAAAGGAATTTGACTCCACTTCACTACCCCTAAGGCAAATATAGTTAAGATAAATCCAATACTACGCAATCCCAAAAATACTAATTCTCCTAACAAGGGTCGCAGAGGGTAGCGTTTGATACCTAAACTTACATTTGACTTGATATTAGTCTCAGATTTTTTTATCTTCAAGCGGGCTAACAGTCGAATCACTGGGTTTAAAAACAGAGGATGAACTGCACAAAGCACCACGACTAAAGCCAAAAACTGTAGTATTCGGACAATCGCAGTTGTATTAGCTGCTGCCAATTGGCTACCGAATAGGACAACAACTATTAAAGCTGCTATGGCCATCAGTAGTGGTTCCAGCAAAACACTTAAAGTAGCTGCACCAGCAGAAACATTTGCATTTTTTGCTGCGACAATTCGCCCATAGTAATGCCAAATATTACCCGGTATATACTTAGCAATATTTGTTTTTAGGTAAACTTGGATAAATTGCGAAGATTGTACAGGTTCATTTAACTCTCGCAAAACCCAAGTCCATATCCAGCCCGCCCAAATATGTGCCAGCAAAGTTACGCCTGTGGCGATCGCTAAAATGGCCCATCCGGCTGCATCAATACGGATGGCTGTAACCTCAAACCAGTGATCCTTTAGGGCTTTCGCTAGAAAAAACAGGGTTCCGCCCAATATTATCCAGCGTAAAATTTGCTTCATCGTTTTGGTCATTTAATAAGCTAAAGCACCTAAGCCTAAATATCTCAAATCTTATAGTACATCAGCTATATACCCAAGCTGGGGAGTAAACACCTGAAGGTCTAAGATAAATTGATGTATATGTTTTGACAAATTGTCTTGCAGCGATCGCCATTAATTAATTTTTTTGAACAACAGATAAGTTTATATAGGCATTAGTTAAGTTTAACTTCTTGATGTTGATTGACAATGACAAAATTCTATACCAACTACAAGTTTAATCTCTTTCTTTAGGACGATACTATTCAGCGTTAATTGTCAATCTAAATGATATATAAATTCATCAAGTACATCAGTATAAATAAAAGTGTATAACAGCAGTTTCTCTCTCCAGAGTTAGATAAACGCAGGATATTCGTAATAAAAATAATGTGACTTGAGCTAGATGTAAGGATAACTTTTGATGCGTAATCTTAGTATTTGTTGGTCAATTGTTAATCAACTCAAAACAAGAACTTACATTTTCGCATATTCAAAAAGTTGTCAGCGGAAAGTT
>JBBSOP010000102.1:0-11654 GCA_038259655.1 Chroococcales cyanobacterium | reverse complement strand
GTAATATAACGTGGAATTACTTAAGTGGCATCACTTACTAGGGTGATTTAGCAATACCAATTTTCAAGAAAAGATCACTAGTCTTGAGAAAAAATCAAACTATTAAAAACTAAAGCTACTTCTTAAAATACCAACAGTCACAGAGTCACTGTCTGGTGTGTGTCCTGGTTCCAGAATGTGAATTATACCTGGTGTAATACTAATATTATCTGTTACCTGGAAACGGTAGAATGCCTCGATTTGCGTAGTTGTACCCGGCTGTCCCCCCGCACGTCCTAAACCCGTATTGATAAAGTCCGGGACATTACTACCCAAAGGTAAGTTACTGCTTGTAATTTTAGGGGGTTGTCCGATATAAATTCCGCCCAGATTACCTTTAGCAAACAAATCAGGGAAATTCAGAAACACCATATAATTTGTCGTTTCTACATTGCCCGATCGCCCAGGAATATATGATTTAGTATAACCACCCCACGCACCTAAAGTAATGTGGGGCGAAACTTGCCAATTAACAGTAGCACCAATAGCGTTAGTTTGTAGAGGTTGTGATTTCCCAGTACTGCTATCAACCACGGTTAAGCATTCATCGCCGACAAAGTTGAGTAAACAACTGTCAGAAGAATAATTATTGACATAATACAAACTTAAATCAACAGCATCAGTGGGTGTTAATAGCAATTGCACGCCTGTTGTAGTATTGCCATCAAACAAACCACTACGTTGACCAGGATTACCAGGATTATAACTAGAATAAATTGCCTGTAAACTGGCACGTTTAGCAAATTGCCAATCTACAGCAATACCACCATGTCCGTAACCTATATTTAAAATCGGGTTTCTTTGGGCAAAATAAGATAAAGTCCCTGTTGCAGCGCTTTCGACTCGATTTGGCCCCCGGAAAGCAGCCGGCATACTCACACCTTCTGTTCCTACCATTACTGCTAAATTATCAGTAACTAGCCAATGAAAATTAAGATCACTGATGATCCAATTATCGGTAGGAAATTCGTAGCCAAGTAAAACGTCATTGCGAGAAACGCGATCGCGTGTAACATCATTATTGTCAAATCTAGGGGTAGTGCCACCTTTACCAACTAGCAAACCTGTAAACAAGTAACTACGAGGACTAAATTGACTAGTTAAATAGAGCTGGGTTAGGGATATAACATTAGCGTTTGTACCCCCATCATCTGTATCTTTAATGCCATCCCTACGATTAACATCACCACGATTGCCTGTTCGTTCTTGCACACCAACTATCACCAGTCCGTTGAGTTTAGTTGTGGCTGAGAATTGATTAGCTGCAATTTCGGCAGTACGGGTTTCTAAACTATCAACTCGACCCCGTAAAGTCGTTAATTCAGCAGCAAACTCTGTCTGTAATCTTTGCAAAGTTGCTAAATCTGCGCGGGTAACTAAATCACTTGTACCTGTGGCAATTAACTCATTGACTCGATCTAAGCAAGCATTTACACCTGCGGCAAATTCATACCTAGTTAAAGAGCGATTACCGCGGTATTTTTCGTCTGGATAACCCGCAATACAGGCGTAGCGTTCCACCAAAGACTGGATTGCTTGGAATGCCCAGTCGGTGGGTTGTACATCTTTCAGTTGTGAAACCGATGTGACTTGTGCCATCGGCTCGGTATTCTCTAAGGGAAACTGAACTGTATTAGTAGCAGAGGATACGGGCAAAGAGGGAGAAGTATCTATACTCTGATCGACTTCAGTTGCTCGGAAATCCTGCGCGATCGCTTTTTGTGCCACTCCGTTAAATCCCGCAACTATTAGCCATGCAAACATCCAGACTCTGCCACTATTAAGCCTAGCCAGTTTAGTTTTCAACTCTTTACACTCTCTCCCACACTTAAGCAAGAGTGTATTCACAATCATTTAGTAATGACATGGGCAAATTTACCGAGTTTGTACCCAATTAAACTGAAAAGCTTCTAGGCAACATTTCAAAGCGCGAGTATAAAAGAAAAACAACAAGCACAAATTTAAGCACTTAATTGACTGAGAATAACATGGCACATCGATCGCGCAAACTGAAGGCAAAAGCTTCTAAACCAAATCAGCCTCACGCAGATGCAACTCAAGATATCCCCGCACAACCTCCAGACAAGAAGCAGCGAAGTGGTTGGCTGTCATCAACTTTTGCGATCGCAATTTTGTTTAGTAGTGCTGGGTTAGTTATAGCTTTTACCTGGATTAGTATTGTTCTGATCTGGAATCCAGAAAAAGCAGGTTGGGTGAATAAATTTTTACCAGATTGGGCGCAACTTCCTTTGAGTAATAATGAACCTCCCCAAACTCTCCCACAAATTCAAGGTCAGTTGAGTCAACAAAAACGTATCGCTGGAGAAACTATACCTTTGAATGAAGGAGATAATTCATTTTTATTGCCAGTTTTTCAGCAGATACCCTATTGTCAATCTAATTGTCAAGAAGTTGTGGAACTAAGAGTTTACCAGCGTTCACCAGATTTGGAGTTCCAATCGCAGCCCGAAAAATATTATCGTCTAGCAACTCAATTCGCTGTAACTGGGTTAGAAGAATCTTTGGAGGATAGTACAGCAGAACGCCAAGATACCAATACTCCCCTACCTTTAAGTGAAGTGAAACGCTTTGAAAAGGATGCGCCATCACCAGGAGTTTGGTTTTATTTGCGAGGTCAGCGTCAAGAAAAAACAAATGCGTTCGCCTACGGTTACGTTGTGTACTACAATCCAGTCCGCACTAACCTACAACAAATGTTGATCTGGAAAAGTCCTAGCGGCCAATTACCCAAATGGCAAGAAGTAACTGGTGGTGGCGCAAAAGAATTAGTTATCGATCAAACCGTAGGCTTGGAACCGCAGTTAAGTATTTACCAAGTCAAATCCGTGAAGTTATATCTCAACCCCATTCAACTAGAAGCAATTTCTCTTAATCCCCCAGCCCTAAAAAATCCAGCGTACCAAAATGCTTTGTTAATTGCCCGTAGTGGATTGTGGACACCAGCTTTTGAGTGGCTGCAATTCATCCAGAAACAACATAAAAAGACTTTACCAGCAACGGCAAAAGCCCAAATAGACGTGATTCGCTTACACTCTCAACTAACTAAAACCCAAGCGGCAAAAATTTGGGCAAGTCCTAGTCAACAGGTGCTAGCAGAGTTAATTGATGGTCGTTGGGGAAAAGCTTTAAAAGTATTTGAAGCATCACCGCAGAATGTACAGGAAATTTCCCTCTTACTTAAAGCAGATAAAGGTCGGTTGTGGAATCGCACAGTTGCAGCCTTGCAGGTCAACCCAGATAGACCAGAAGTGATAGCTTGGGGAGCATTAATTTTAGCAGTTCAGCAAGGTGAAGGACGTGCTAATTCCTGGTTAAAAACACAACCAAAAATTAGCACAGCTACCCTTACTTACATTCAAGGTTTGTTAAAACGACTTAATGCAGACACTGTTTAAGAGAATATTTGTGAAATCTTACTTATTACTCGCCTGGGCGAATTATATTCGCCCAATGTTTCGTGCTAAGGCAAGAGACGCGATAAATCGCCGTCTCTACAAAGTACTAATTATTGTAAAGGCGGCGATCTATCAAAAAACCTTAACTAAATCGTATTGCTTGCTTTAAGTTCTACTTTCTCCTAACTACTTAATGCTTTGAAAAACCGTTGCAAACTTTTAAACATATTGGGCTTTTTTGCAGGTATCGCATCTGTTGGCGTTTGGGTTTGTCCCTTCGAGAGGATTAAATCCAACTCATCACCGGATGGTTTTTGAGGTAACTCGGCAATTTTTTGATAGTTACCGTTAGTTTCTGTCCATATTTCCCACTGTCTGGGGTAGCAGCGTAATATGGCAGTTTGATCATCTACAGGGCGCAGATAATAGCAGGATTCAATGGTACTGATGAAACGCTGGCGGGTTTGTCTGGCTGTATAACCAATACCGACAATTCCAGCATCTTCAAGGCGGGGATTTAACATTACGAAGGGGCGATCGCCTATGGCTTCACATAGCTTTTCGATTTGGGGGACTTCTACAGAAGTGGGGTTAATGAACAAGAAAATTTCATCTTCTGGCTGAATTTTCGATTGTAAAGAAGCAGCCCTACTTGTACCGATATCCAAAATTTTAAATGGCGCATCTGCCCAATCACGTCGGGCTAAGGCAGCACCACCAGCATCAGCAAAGAAAATTTTCAGGCGAGATTCATATTCTGCGAACAGTGGCAAAAAATCTTCTGCTACTACCAAGGGTTTAAGTTCGGGGAACACAAACTCAACTTGTAAGCGGGTATAACCATCCGCAAGGGCAGCTTGGGTGGCTAAACGTGATTGGGCGATCGCATCTTCAAGACTGTTGGGAATTTCACTCATATTCTGTATGTGGCTTTAGCATCTATATCCTATTGTTTCAGCAATGAGTATTCCAAATTCACAAAGTGCGATCGCGCATTTGCGCTAAAACAAAGGTTACTTGCACAACACATAGTTTGATTGATTCTCGTCTACTCACTTAACTAAACCCATTATTTGTTACCTTTGTTATCTACAAACTACCGTATTTATTGCATTAAATTGTTAGTTTCCTCTTTTTGCTAGGTAGAGTACTAACCATAAAAAAAGGTTTGGTTGACGACCAAACCTAGATAATTGCTGTGCTTAACAACGTACTACATTAATGTAGACTTACTTTTTTCAGAGATCATCTTCCTTTGGTATATATATAAATATTTTGAATAATCATAAACTTTACTTAATTTGGAAATTTTTTCTCCTAAAAATACTTAGTATTTACCATATATTTTTAATCTAAAAACTTACTATTTATTCCTCTATTCGGCGTGTACAAATATATTTAAAAGTATTAATTATATCGCAAATGTAGTTTAAACTAATAAGATTTCGAGTTATTTAAGACTGGGTAGTAACAGTCAGGCTTCACTATCAATACGGTTTGGTTAATGTGCATAGTTTTTAAAGATCCCCCTTAAAAAGGGGGAAATAGAGCCATTCTTAGCTCCTCTTTTTAAGGCGGGTTGGAGGGATCTAGTTTTATCCAAACCGTATTGGCTTCACTATAGTCTATATTTCATCAATATTGCTGCTTTAAAAAAAGAAGACCCTGGCTTTTTACCAGGGTGCATACACGTTTTTCAGGCATTAACAAATTGAATTATAATTACACCTAAGATAGATTTCCCCTACCTATCGAAGGATAAGATCCAAAATAATTCATAGTATGTGTAGCAATTGTAAGTTAAATTATCTTTTTTTATAAAAGAGGCTTGGGTTTTCACCAAGCCTATATATACCAAGAGTTTACCATTTAGAAAGAGTTTAATTCTAACTATTCCTTTCGTTCATCTATCGGGAGTATTATTCACATACTTTTAAAAGTCGACATGAAGCTATTTAGATGATTTTATAGAGAATACTTAGCTATTAGAAAAATATTCAATAATCCTCATATTAAATTATAATAATTTTATTTATAAACTATTAATAGCACTTTGTCGTTTTTTTATTTTGATACTTATAAAAGTAATTTTCCATAAAATTATACAGTTTAAAAAAGACTTGGTGATAAACCAAGTCTTAAGTAGAAGTAGAATCTATTAAAACAATTTAGCGATTTTAAGTTAAGTTCTTCATCCTCCAATAGGAGGATGCAAAAGATATGTCATTGAATCCTACCTAGTTAGCCATGAAAAAGGTTTAGCTGAATGCTAAACCTCCATAGAAAGCAGTTATTCGACACACCAGAATTAATTTAGTTCTACTTTTAACTTAAGTCATCTTCCTAGAGAACGTGTCCAACTAATCTGTAATATGATATGGCATGAATTTGATAAATTATGTAGATACTTCAAATTCAATGATGATATAATTTTCAATTATTATACTCAAAAGTTATGTTTTTATAGGCAAATTGGCTAATTTTTTTACTAACTTCAAGTATCTCTAGGATTCCTATTTTATTTTTGAATAAGACTGTGGGAAAATATTGATGTTGCTAAAGTAGCAGTCTAATTGAAAATTTAAAATTCCTCCAAACCTAGTCTGACAAAGCGTTCAATTATCGGATCAGTTTCTACAATCAATTTCTCGTTAGAATGAGGTTCAATTAGCTGAATTGGCTGTTGGACTTTAGTAACAGGAATCGAAGAAAAAGAAGGTGAGTGCGATGCCTTCTCTTTCAAAGACGCTACCGCAAACGGCAACGTCTTCTCTTCTAGACGCTGCTCGTAGCTTGCTTCTCCGAAGGAGTACGACGAACGCGCTGACGATGAGGATTGAAATTTGGGCTTGAGTTGTATAACTTGTGCAAATGCGCCAAGTCCGAGCATCGTCCCAGCAACTGCATACATAGTGGGTTTAGCAAAGTATTGAGCGCCCAAATATCCTAGCGCCATTGCTGATGTTACTGCGGTAATACTTCCAAGAATAATTTGCTGTTGTTTCAATTGCTTATCCTTAATTTTGATAATTACTTGCAACTGAGTGTATATTTAATTACAGATAAACTTATTGGATTATTGTCTTGATTGTAAATAATCTTCCTAATCAAGCAGTCCAAGTTTATAAGAGAGCAACTTGCTACTGTTAAATATACCGCGCATCATAACCTACAAAAACTGTACTGTTTGCATAAGTAAGCAAATTAATTGATCTAAAATCAGCATCTAGCACTTAAGCAAGCAATGGAGGAAGAGCAGGGTTGTGCCGTGAAGCTTCGATAGTGAGTGAGATCAGCTAAACGGGTGGCAATTGAACCTTCTACCCACTGTCTCCTGGAGACAATGCGGTCTTGTCCTCAAGGTAGAAGCTAGCGTCTAGGCTTTCCCTAAAGGAAACAACTGTCATTTTCCGACCTTCTTCAATTAACCAAAATAAAGTTTTATAACAACCTAAGTATGAAAAAAAGTTTGAATTTAGCAAAGAAAAAGGGTGTGATACTGTACCCTTTAGAGGTAATATTTACTATTCTTTACAAAAGATTTTGAAATATATCGCTCAAAATCTACAACATGGAAGCATCTTTTGAAATCACCCTACAGGTGGTGATCGCTGTTTTTGCAGGTATTAGCGCCCAAGTACTAGCGGCGTATTTTCGTGTACCCAGTATTGTCTTGTTATTGTTATTGGGCATTTTGCTTGGCTCTGATGGTATTGGGTTGCTGCACCCCAACTTGCTAGGTATGGGACTGGAAGTGATTGTTGCTTTAGCGACGGCAATCATTTTATTTGAGGGCGGACTTAATTTAGATCTGCGAGAGTTGGGCAGAGTTTCAGTTAGTCTACAATTGCTTGTGACTCTGGGAACGCTAATTACACTCCTTGGTGGTAGTATGGCGGCTCACTGGCTAGGCGAATTTCCGTGGAACATAGCTTTCCTTTACGCTTCTATAGTTGTGGTGACAGGGCCAACTGTTGTTAATCCTCTACTTAAACAAATTAATGTAGATCGACAAGTAGCCACTCTTTTGGAAGGCGAAGGGGTTTTAATCGACCCTGTGGGAGCCATTCTGGCATTTGTTGTGCTTGACACGATCGTCAATGGTGATGCTGACCCCATCAACGCCATCATTGGTCTAGCTATGCGTTTGGGTATTGGTTCAGTCATTGGCGGTGTCGGCGGCTACTTGATGAGTTTGATTTTTAAACGGGCTAATTTTTTGTCATTCGAGCTGAAAAACTTGGTAGTTTTAGCGATACTTTGGGGTCTGTTTTCTTTGGCGCAAACTATCCGTAGTGAATCGGGTGTAATGACAACAGTAGTTGCAGGAGCAGTGTTTGCCAATTCTTCTGTGCCAGAAGAACGCCTGTTGCGTAGCTTCAAAGGTCAGCTCACAATTCTCAGCGTTTCTGTTCTATTTATTTTGCTAGCAGCTGATTTATCGATCGCCAGCGTATTTGCTTTGGGTTGGGGTAGTCTATTTACTGTTTTAGTATTGATGTTCGTCGTTCGCCCGATTAACATCCTTTTGTGTACTTGGAATAGTGACCTCAACTGGCGACAAAAACTATTTTTAAGCTGGGTTGCTCCTAGAGGAATTGTTTCAGCTTCTGTTGCTTCTTTGTTCGCAATTTTGCTGACTCAGCGTGGCATTAACGGTGGTGATGCCATTAAAGCTCTAGTTTTTCTCACAATTATCATGACAGTTGTCTGTCAAGGACTAACTGCCGGCTGGGTTGCTAACTGGCTGCGAATCACTTCTAAAGAAGCAACTGGGGCGGTAATTGTTGGTTGTAATCCCTTGAGTCTGTTGATTGCCCGCTTTTTTCAAGAACGGGAAGAAACAGTAGTTATGATTGATACTGACCCGGAACGTTGTGAACAAGCAGAAGCTCAAAATCTCCGGGTAATTGCCAGCAGTGCGCTAGATGTTACGGTTTTAGAAGAAGCGGGACTAGATTCTATCGGCACTTTTTTAGCTATGACTAGTAATGGCGAGGTGAATTTTGTCTTGGCTCAACGAGCCGCCGAGGAGTTCAGTCCGCCGCGCGTTTTGGCAGTTTTTCCTCGTGATCCACAAGCGAATCCGAGTTCCAACAATAAGGTTCATCAAGCTTTTGCAACAGATGTAACAATTAAGACTTGGAATGAATATCTGAATGATGGGCGAGTGAAGTTAGGAACAACCACATTGAGTGAACCAGAACTTTCTCAACAACAGGGTCGTATTCAGGAAAAGATTCGGACTGGGGAGTTAATACCGCTGCTGGTGGAACGAAAAGAACGCCTCCAGGTGATACCAGTCAATCAAAAGTGGGAAGCAGGCGATCGCATTATCTACTTGTTGCATGATCCCAGGCCTAATCTATTAAAACGTCTATCTGGTGGCAACCAATCCACTCGTTTAGCCCTAGAAAAGTTACCAGAGGTTGAAGAAGTACCGCTAGATAAATTATCTGAACTTTTTACGAGCGATACTCCTGGTAGTTGAACTAGTACAGCTTGGCATAATAAGGCTCGATAGCAAAGCGTAAAGTTTTCTCTTATTGATGGATTCCAGATTTGTGGACGAAAGCGTTTGCTCCCACAATTACCTGATTTAGCTGAATCAACATCCTTTAAACATACTACACTTGTATTACCATCCTGTCTATAAATTTAAGGAGAAAAATCATGCATACCATCGCTCGTACCCCAACCACCGAAATGGAAGTTACCAGTATTCGCTTAGAGCGAGAACTTAAAGATAAACTCAAAGAGATAGCTGGCAATCAAGGGTATCAAGCCTTGATCCGAGATATCCTTTGGAATTATGTCCAGCAAAAGTCAGGTGAGTGGAAACCCAGATTTTCACAAGCCGATATTCGAGCCAGTATAGCGGCCACAGCTCAGCAAGAAGAACGTTGTGTACTCACAGGTCAACTAATTCCACCTCAACAACCCATGTTGTTAGGATTAACGAAGAATGGCGATATGGTTCCTCTCAGTGTCGAAAGTTTGAATGCATAGCCCTTAATTACAGTGAATGCAGCTCAGTTGCTTTCATGAGTAACTAAGCCGCATTCATCATATTCAGCTTCATCAATGCTCTAATTTTAATGCCAGTTATAAAACAGGTTCTATAAAGAATAGGAACTAAACAAAAATATCAAGCGCTGATGGGCATTAGACTTTGATTAATATATCATCTCCATTTTAAATATTTATACTGATATGATATTTGACTATTAATAGAGAAACATGGCTGTCATTCGGAAAATATATGCTAAAACTAATACTTGTTTTCATGTCAACCACAGTATTAATGCGGGATTTGTTTTCACCTTGTCGCCTCAATTCTAGAAGAATTACGGTTTATGTATACTTACAGACAGGATATCCTAGTCCAAAGTTAATTAACCAAGTCTGTAGAAATCGTCTGTATGTAAGCCTGATCAAGCACTTTGATGTATTTAAAAGATTTTAATACGTAGGCAAAAAACTATTTAATATACCAGTATATTGGTGATTTTTATAGAAAAAGGCTACAACAGCTAAAAGAAAGTTTTAATAAAAAATTTTTAATTCATCAAGTGGGGCAATACCACTAAAACAGAAAAATATGTCAAGAAATTGGGTGCAAAAAAATGGGGTCATTATCTAAGAGTGTGCCAGCAATGAAAAAGCGTTTATCACTGCCGTCACCGTGTCCTAATGACCTAGAGCAACTACAATCATACTCGGTCAAGCTGATGCAGCATCAGGAAGAACTAGCCCACCAGTTGACACAAAGGATTAACCAGATTATTGCCAGTAGCCCAGCCACGGCGATAATGCTGCAAGAAATTGCTCAATTGTTAGGAGCTGCTTTCAAAGTAGATTGCTGCTGCTTAGTTACAGTGACAAGCGAAGCTATTACAGCGAATTGGTGTTCTGATGAATATTTAGAGATGCCGCACTCCAGCGAAATGTTCTCTATGGAACAGTTACTGATGGACTTACCAGTAGTACAATGTGCTGCTGAAACGCTGACTATAGAGGACATCTCCACAATTCAAAATAGTTTGGTAGTTGGATGTCAATACTTACCACTACCAATCAAAGCAGTTTTGGCAATTCCGGCTCGATTTGGAAACAAAAATAATGGCGTGATTAGTCTGATCAAATTCCAACCCTATGATTGGAGCGAATCAGAAAAACAACTGTTAAAATCGGTGGAGTCTTCTTGTGCGATCGCTTTTTCTCAGGTAGCACAAGCACAGTTAATTGACAGTCAACAGCAGTATTTGCAAAAGACTAACCAACATCAAAACTTAATCAAGCAATTAACAATACTGAGTCGTACTAACTTGGAGTTAAATCAGATGCTCCAATTAGCGATCGCTTCTACTGCCGAATCTCTCCAGGCAGATCGAGGTTTGCTCATCTTATTGAAGTATACAGATCCATTATTTAGGTTTCAACCAAAAAAACAAATTCCCAATGCCAAAGCTACTGTTGTTGGTGAATGGAATCGGGAATCGCCAACCCTCCGTCTTGATAAAATAGACACATTAGAGCAGTCATTTTCTGTTTTAAGTTGTGGTTTATGCCAACGTGCATTTACAGAAGCGGGTAAACCAGTCATCAATGACTATACAGATTTTCAGGATATGTCAGCTGCTGCTCCATTGTTTGCAGTTGAGGTGTTACCTGCGGTGCTGTTAGTGCCATTAGAAAACCAAGGCAAGATTTTGGGATTTTTGGTGTTACAGCAAGCAGAGGCTCGCAATTGGCAACTAGCAGAATTAAATCTTGTGGAAATGGTCTGCGCCCAAGTCAGTAATGCCATAATTCAGTCACAGACATTGCGGCAAGTACAGACTCTAGTAGACGATCGCACGGCGAAGCTCAAAAGTAGTCTGGAACTCCAGGGAAAATTACATGAAAGAACACGGCAATATGTCGAGCAGCTGCGAGAACTCAACGAACTCAAAGATGAATTTCTCAGCAACATGAGCGATCGCTTGCGCTATCCTCTAACAAATATGCTGATGTCAATCAAAAATTTACGTCTGCCGGGAATAGCCCCAGAGCGTCAGGTAAGATACTTGGATATCTTAGAACAAGAATGTACTAAAGAAATTAACTTAATCAATGATTTGCTGACACTCCAAAAACTAGAGTCTCACCAAGAAACACCGCAGTTTGAAACCATTAATTTAAATTATAAAATTCAGG
>JBBSOP010000101.1:0-11655 GCA_038259655.1 Chroococcales cyanobacterium | reverse complement strand
GTCCACTCAATACACCCTTCGCTAAAGGTGCGCCATAATGGCTACAATGTGCGCCGACGGCGTAAAACTTGCCATCTAATTTACTGAGTAAAACTTCTTTTTCGCCTACACATACCTGCCGCATTTCACCATCTTTAAAGTCATTGACGTTGGCAGCGATCGCTTCTACATATTTCATAAATATTCTGAAATGGACAACAGTTCAATAATTCGTAGTTCGTAATTCGTAATTCGTAATTAAGTAGTTTTTTACCTCAGCAAGCCCTAAATATTCACGCCTACCTGATTTTTGGCAGTAGCCTTAACCTTTAATATTTTTATGCTTGGCTGCTACTTTGTCTTCGGCATTACGATTGAATTACAGTTATTGTCTGCTCTAACTTGAGAAAGACTAGTACAGCACTACGGAAACAAACCACCCACAATAAATATCTGAAACCCTCGTAAAAAAGTAATTACGTTAGCAAAATCGGGCGTAGCCCATTACGAATTACGAATTACGAATTACACACTGGCGACTGAACCACCATCTACCCGGTAATTAGCACCTAAAACAAAACTTGATTGCTCAGAACACAAGAAGCCAATCACAGCCGCTACCTCTTCGGGTTTACCGCGTCGATTCAGTTCGATATGAGGGCGTTCTTCTTTTAAAAAACTTGCCACAGCCTGATCAAAGTTAACGCCCATTTTTTGCGATCGCTTTTCCATCATCGCATCTGTCATGGGGGTAGCAACAAAAGCTGGGGAAACTGTATTCACCAACACGCCATCTTTGCCGTAGGCTTTTGATAAGCCTTTGGCGAGGTTAAGCACACCAGCTTTGCAAGCACAGTAAGGTAGTTCATCTGCATAAGGCTGTACAGCATCTTCCGAACTAATTAAAACTACTCGTCCCCAACCAGCCTCACGCATTAACGGAATAAAGGCGCGGCAGGTACGTACTGCTGCCATCAAATCTACTTCAATAGCCTTGTACCAATCTTCATCGCTAATTTCTAGAAAATCTCCAGTGGCTCCGGTAATCCCTGCTGCATTCACGAGGATGTGAACCGTACCAAAACGCTCAATAATTTGACGTTTACCTGCTTCAATTTCTTCAGGTTTGGTGAGATCTGCCTGAACTCCTAGCACTTCTCCAAAGGGTTTTATCTTTTCGACGGCGTGCTGAAGTGACTCTGAGGTTTTGTTGATTATAGCTACCTTTGCGCCTTCACGAGCTAGAAGTTCGGCTGTTGCCCCACCAATACCAGAATCACCTCCAGTCACTACAGCGATTTTACCTTTTAATCCCAGATCCATTATGTAATTCCTTACCTAGTGATGATTTAGTCCAAATAAATTAGTAATTTCTAAAAATTTAGTGAGATAGTTTTTAGCTTGGACATCTCACTTTATTAAAAATATTTTCAGTTATTCAACTAATCATAGATATATTTATGAACTCAATCATTCAGTCTTAAGACAGATATCAATTAATTATCATTAAAGTAAAACCCCAGAACTGGGAATTTCTGGGGTTGTTAACCTGACCACCTTTATATTTGTAATTGAAAAATCTTTAGAATGCAGCTTTATCAAAGACCTATATATCTAGTTTTTGTCCAAAAAATACTCGAAAAACATCGAAAAATCAAGCAAAAAGTTAATCTAAACAAAGTTTGGGCAATTTTTTATTTATAGTTGTTATCACTTACTATAAATACAAATCAAAAATACTGACTTTTTAACCATTAGTGCTTTTATATAAAGATATAACTCAATAATTTATGTCTAAAATCATGTTTCTTATGCCTTGATTTATCATCTGAAATAATTGAAACTAAAAACATCATGTACCACATGATTGTAGCCAAAAAGTGACAGAAAGCCTTACTAGTGTCCGCGTTTGCGGACATTTTTTTATTTATAATAGAAAGGAAAAAGGGGTTAGAGACTAGGAACTAGGGGCTAGGCGTGTATTTCATCCACTTAAATTAGACACGTAGTACCTTGCCACAAATTACTGCAAAGGATACAAAAGGAAAGAGAAACATCGGGTTCATAAATCATTTGAGGTAATTTACAAATAACCTCTAACTTATCAGTCAAATACTAAATTTAAAAAACACTATTAACCCAGGAGTCTGTATGGAGTCTCTTGACCTAAAATGGATACGCGCTCAATTTCCTGCACTGACACAAAAAATCAACAATCAACCTGCAATTTTTTTTGATGGACCAGGCGGTACTCAAGTTCCAGGATCTGTATTAGATGCAATTAGTGATTATTTGGTAAAATCAAATGCCAATGCTCACGGGGCTTTTGCGACAAGTGCGCGTACTGATGCAATGATTATCTCTGCTCGTGCAGCGATCGCTGATTTTCTCGGTTGTAATAGTGATGAGGTAGTATTTGGTGCAAATATGACCACCCTTACCTTTGCGGTAAGTCGGGCTATCGGTCGGGAACTGCAACCAGGTGATGAAATTGTTGTGACGCGGCTTGACCATGCTGCCAATGTTTCCCCCTGGTATGCCTTGGAGGAAAAAGGTGTAACTGTCCGCATGGTGGATGTCAATGTCGAAGACTGCACCCTAGATATGAGCGATCTAGAACGACAGATTAATTCGCAGACAAAGTTGGTGGCGATTGGTTATGCCTCCAATGCTGTGGGAACAATCAACGATATTGCCGCGATAGTGCGTCTTGCCCATACTGTTGGGGCTTTGGTATTTGTTGATGCAGTCCATTACACTCCTCATGCACCTATTAATGTACATGCCTTAGACTGCGACTTTCTCGCTTGTTCGGCTTATAAATTCTTCGGCCCCCATGTTGGTATTTTGTATGGTAAGCGGGAGCATCTTGCTCGTTTTAGCCCTTATAAATTAAAACCAGCCCCAGAAGAAGTACCATTTTGTTGGGAAACTGGAACCCTAAATCATGAAGGTTTAGCAGGTGTAGTGGCAGCGATTAATTATTTAGCAAAATTAGGTTGTCATGTTTCACCATCAATTGATAGTGAATTGGTTGCAGCTTTGGCAGAGGCTGATAAAGAAGGTTTAGAAACATTCCACTGTCCCCGCTTTCTCACCTCACCAGATCAACCGAGTCATGAGCTAGCATCTGCTTATCACAGCCGTCGTGCTGCTTTAGTTGCGGCGATGTCAGCCATTCAGCAATATGAAAGAGAATTGAGCCAAAAGTTAATTGCCGGATTATTGGAAATTCCCGGCTTAAGTTTTTATGGCATCACCGATGCGGCTCGTTTTGCTTGGCGAACACCAACTGTTGCCTTTCGGCTGGCGGGGCAAACACCTGAAACCACTGCTAAAATGTTAGGCGATCGCGGTATCTTTGCTTGGCATGGTAATTTCTATGCAATCAATCTGACGGAGAAGTTAAAAGTAGAAGCAAGTGGCGGTTTAGTCAGAGTTGGACTAGCACATTACAATTGCGTTGAAGAGATTCATCAGTTTTTGCAAGTGTTGCGTGAGATTGCAGGAGTTTCAACTTAGAAGGTGGGTTTACTTTTCACCACTAAGACACTAAGAATTTAGTTAAGTTGACTGCGGTGATTAGCGGCTTGTGATAACAGAGATTCTGCAAACGCGATCGCTTCTGTGGCAGATTTACCCCCAGCTAACTGTGCCAATTCGTCTCGGCGAGTAATTAAATTATCTAAACTTGTGACTCGAACTACGGTACGTTGTTCGGCATTGCCATTGGTTGCTTTTTTACCTTTGCCTTGGGTAATAATTTGCTTATCTACCCGGAAATGACGGTCAGCCATTGCAGCTATTAAAGGCTGGTGGGTTACACACAATACTTGGTTACTTTGACTCAACTGGTGTAATTTTTCGGCGATCGCCTGAGCTACTCTACCAGAAACCCCGACATCAATTTCATCAAATACTAGTGTTTCAGCAGCATCTACTTGGGAAAAGCAAGCTTTCAGCGCCAACAAAAAGCGACTCATTTCACCACCAGAGGCAATTTCTGTTAAAGGTTGTAACGGCTCTCCGGGGTTAGGACTAAACATAAAAGTAATTTTGTCTGCACCTGCGGTAGTTGGCGGAGTAGGTACTATTTCCATTTGAAACTGTACCTTTTCCATTGCTAGGGGTTTGAGTTCCGATACCAACCGAGATTCTAAATTATTAGCAGCTTTACGGCGCAGTTGAGTTAATTTTTGACAAGCTTGATTTAGTTTTTCTAAACAAGCCTGTTCTTGCTGTTCTAAACTTTCTATAGATTGTTCGCTGTCGTTGAGTTGAGCTAATTCCCCTTGGATACGTTGGTAATAGGCGATCGCTTCTATCAATGTTGGGCCATACTTGCGGCAAACTTGTTTTAATTCCCTAATTCTCTCTTCTACTTCCTCTAAGCGTTGGGGATCGGCTTCTAAGCTATCTCCGTAGGCATTAATCTGTCTTCCTACTTCCATGACTACCGCTTGAGCATCCTTAACCAAATCTAATAGCGGCTGAAGTTGGATATCATATTCCACCATGTCAGTTAACGTTGCTTCGCTGTCCCCTAGTAAATCTGCTGCGGCTGGGGTTTGATTATCGTTTTCATACAAAGCTTGATAGAGTTTGTAACTCATCTGTTGTAAATCAACGACATGATTCAAGCGTTCCCGTTCCTGCATTAGTTGCTCTAATTCTTGGGGTTCGCTGAGATTGGCTCCGCCTAATTCTTGCACTTGATAGGTGAGCAAATCTAATTGTTGTAGACGTTCCCGTTCTGATGTCCGACGTTTTTCTAAAGTGAGATGAGCTTGTTGGTAAGTACTAAAAACTGTGGTAATCAATTGACGCTGCTGTACTAGGGAGTTACCGCCATACATATCTAACCAATCACGAACTTGGGCAGATTGTCCCACTTGTACAGTTTGACCTTGGGCTGTAATTTCCACCAAGCGATCGCGCAGTCCATTCATGATCTGTCGATTGACCAATACACCGTTTACCCGCGATCTACTACGAATATTAGTAGTAGTTACTGTAATTTCTCGGCTGATAACTACAGAGTTCTCATCAATCAAATCGATTTCTTGTTCATTTAACCAAGCTGCTAAAGAAGAACTATGTGTAAAAGTCGCTTCTACTAACGCCCTATTTGTCCCAGTCCGAATTACCCGACTGGAGACTTTCCCACCCAAAGCCGCATCAATGGCATCCAAAATAATCGATTTACCCGCGCCGGTTTCACCTGTGAGGACATTCAGTCCAGCGCCAAATTCCAACTCTAGTTGGTCAATGAGAGCAAAATTTTCAATTCGCAGGCAGAGCAACATCAAGCCAAATTCTCCATAAAGGCAGATGCCGGATACTTTCAAGTTACAGGATACTTAGCATAATCTTTCAGCAAGCAGCAATATTTACTACTACAAGGAGACAGGGGACAGTAGAATAAATTAAGAAGTTTTTAAATATCGGAAATTAATTATTGACTAAACTTTTCCCTAAAAACCAGTTATGTGGTGAGTGACAACAAATCAGGAGATCTGAGGCATCTATTCCAGATAACATAGCAGAAGGATATGGAAGAAGACCAAAGGCTGAGTACATCAGATTTATAATTATTGCCCAAGGATCAATAAACGAATTATAAACACATATTATTTTATCTCAGATGGTAGGACTATCTAACCAAACGGGTATTATAATTGACTATTTTTTTCCTTAGCTAAAGAGACAGGACTTACGCAAGGATTACGATTTTGCGTCATTACGAGCGATCGCGGAGGGTTCAGTAGAGAAGCTAAGTAATCGCAAAGGCTGAATTGTCGTCACGATTGCGTAAGTCCTAAGAGAGTTATTTATGTCCCCTGTTCCCTATTTCCTATTCTCCTCCTTTAAGGGATGCTGGACTGTAAAGATGTTGTTACAATACTTAATGTGATCACTCCAACCGGTGGCTTTCTTCATGATTGTTAAGACACTTCCCCCAACTTCTGTCCCGATTGAGGGCGAACCACACTCAACTGAAATAGTGCCAGAAAATGGTACAGAAGCCTTGGTTATGCGATCGCCAAGACTCACAGTAGCTCAAAAACAACAGGCGTTAGTAAATATACAATCCGAGTCTGAGCCAATACGCTACGATCCTGTGGAAATTGCAGCTCATTACCGGAAAAGACCTCTGCAAGTTTTGCGGCGTATTTTCGCAGTTTTGTGGCCAACTCTTTCCTTTGCTTTTGGGTTGTGGTGGGACAGCCGCCGAGGAATTGTCGTCAAAAATGATCGCCGTCGAGCCATTCAGCTACGAGAATTACTGACGGGATTGGGGCCTGCTTACATCAAAATCGGACAAGCTTTATCCACTAGACCAGATTTAGTCCCTCCTGCATATTTAGAAGAACTAACTAGGTTACAAGACCAATTACCGCCTTTTCCTAACGAAATTGCCTACCAGTTTATTGAAGAAGAATTAGGCGCACCACCACAAGAAGTTTACGCAGAACTTTCGCCTCAGCCCATTGCTGCTGCTTCTTTAGGACAAGTCTACAGAGGTAAACTGCAAACTGGTGAAGAAGTCGCCGTTAAAGTTCAACGTCCTGATTTAAGAGAACGTATCGCCATCGATTTGTATATTTTGCGTTACCTTGCTGGTAAGGCACAAAAAACTTTCAAAAGGATACGTAGTGACTTAGTTGGGATTCTTGATGAATTAGGCGATCGCATTTTTGAGGAGATGGATTACATCCATGAAGGTGAAAATGCGGAGCGATTTTTCCAATTATACGGTCACATAAAAGATATTTACGTACCGAGAATTTACTGGGAGTATACTAATCGTCGCGTTTTGACGATGGAGTGGATAAATGGCACTAAATTAACCCAGACAGTCGAAATTCGTGACCAAGGCATAGATGCACGTTATTTAATTGAAGTAGGTGTGCAATGTTCTTTGCGCCAGTTGCTAGAACATGGATTTTTCCACGCTGACCCTCACCCAGGCAATTTGTTAGCAACACCAGATGGTAAATTAGCTTATCTCGACTTTGGCATGATGAGCGAGGTTTTACCACACCAGCGCTATGGTTTAATTGAAGCGATCGTTCACGTTGTCAATCGTGACTTTGAAGGTTTAGCTAACGACTACGTTAAATTAGACTTCCTCTCACCAGATACCGACTTAACGCCGATTATTCCCGCTTTTGCCAGAGTGTTTGCTGATGCTCAAGGAGCCAGTGTTGCCGAACTCAACATTAAAAGCATTACTGACGAACTTTCAGCTTTAATGTATGAGTATCCTTTCCGTGTTCCTCCTTACTATGCTTTAATCATTCGCTCCCTTGTTACCCTAGAAGGTATTGCGATTTACATAGATCCTAACTTTAAAGTTCTCAGTGAAGCTTATCCTTATGTTGCTAAACGCTTGTTAACTGATCCAGCAACACAACTAAGAACATCATTACAAAAACTGCTGTTTAAAGAAGGAAGCTTCCGTTGGAATCGCTTAGAAAATCTATTACGTAATGCTCGAAAAAATCAAGATTACGACTTGAACCTAGCGCTAAATCAGGGAGTAGAGTTTCTCTCTTCCGAACGTGGTGCTTTTATTCGTGACAAATTGGTAGATGAATTTGTTAACGGACTCAATGCTTTAGGTAAAAATGTTTTGCACAACTTTACTTACTTGCTGCGAGAACGAGTCGGTTTAACAGCAATTAACGAAGCACCTGCGGCGACAGTTGAGCAACAACAGACTTTAGAGCATATCAAACGTATTTTAAAGATTCTCCAAGAAACACGCGGCTTTGATCCGGTACAGATGGCTCCTCAACTTACTCAGTTATTAATTAACCCAGGTGTACAGCTTTTGGGTCAACAAATTACTCAACGTTTGCTGCAAAAGGCTATAACAACTTTAATTCGTGAATTGTTAGCAGCAGAAGAAGTTGATAGTAAGTTAAACCAACCTGTAAGCTTATCTTTATCTACAAAAGTGTAGAATTACTGCTTCGTTGAGTAAAATATTTTAAATTAAGGACTTACGCAAAACTATAGAAAAACGAACCGCAAAGGACACGAAGTACACGAAGTTAAGAGGGTTTTAGAGAGTCCTTGCGTAAGTCCTAAAATTAAGGCGATCGCCTGATGAGGATATTTCAGGTGATCGTTTTTTTATTTTACTTTGAGCAGCTTTACCGACTTGTAACAAACATTAAGTCACGGCATCTTTCACTTTGCGCTTTTTTAAGAAATTAGACATAAACGGCCGTTCAAAGAATAAATAAAACCAGTAAGCAATGATTAATGACATGACTGTGCCTAATAAATAGGATGCGGCTGCAAACATGTCTGGAGAAATTGACAGATGAAACAGGAAATAACGCACAAATACAAGAACAGGCCCATGAGTCAGATATAAACTATAAGAAAATGTCCCCAGTGCGATCGCCCAAGGATGTTGTAGTATTTGTAATACTAAAGATGGTGGTTTGCCATCAATTATAGACTTGGTTAAAGAAATAAATAAACAAGCAAAGGCCAGTCCAGCAAAACTTTGATTAATCCATATATGCAATTCTAAACGTCGCCATTCAGTTATAAAAGCTATACAAGTGAAGATAATAGCTAGGCGATTCCAAGGTAGAGAATTTCTGATAGCTACTAATTTGGGTTTTTGAGAAAATCCAATATCTGCTGCTGCCATTCCTAAACAGAATATACCTAAAAGCCAAGGATTAGCCGATGCAAATAATCCATTTAGCAGATATATAGGTGTTACACCAATAGCAAATGTAATGATGATAACTGATAATAATCCTAACCGCCGCCATATAGGCAGTAAAAACAACGGAAATAAAAAGTATATTTGCCATTCTGTTGCCACAGTCCACATGGGCGAATTAATCGTTGTGTATGTGGTGTCACTAAGATTGTGAACTAAGAAAAGATGAGTTAAGACATCAATGAAATCAAATTTTGGAGAAAATGAGCCTATTCCTGCGGCTTCATTCCATTGAAAATTGGTGAATTTCTCGAAAGCTAAGACAAATAATCCTAGCAGTATAGAGAAGAATAAAGCCATGTAGTAAGGCGGTAAAATTCGCCGCGATCGCCTCTTAATATAATTGATGAAACTTCCTGATAATTGACCATTTTCAGAACGAGCTACTGGCATCATCAAAACATAGCCAGAAAGAACAATAAAACTGATAACACTAAATGCACCATATTTCATTGTTCTAAAAAACAATGTCCATAGTAGTGGTAATTGGTCACTCATTGATGGTTCAACGTGAACAAGAACAACATATAGAGATGCCAATCCACGTAAACCATCCAAGTAAGGGAGGTGGACTCTTTTTTCAGTAGCTTTTTCTGTAATTTTCGTCATTAACTTAATCCTTAAATCTGTTATATCTGATAGATGCGTAGTTCATTATTAACCATGAACTTTATGCAAAACTAACGTGAATATGATATACGTTTGATAGCTCAAAAAAGCTATAATTAAGCTGAGAACTTAATAGCGATCAAAAACAGACATTATTCAATTATTAGATATCTGTTTAACTACAGATACCTTCTGTAATTAATATTTGGTATTCACATTAGTAAAAAATTACAGCTAATAAGCAGTTGTACAAAATAAAATTAAATTCATTGGTGTTGAGAAACAAGATGTGTAATTAATTCTGCTTAGGTTCTTATTTATCAACCCTAGAACTGAGTTACACCAAACATTTATTTTGACAACAACATTAGCGATTTAATTCTCAATGTACATGAGTTATAAATTTGACATAAGTTTCATCAAAATGTAATTTCTGAAACACTTATGAAATTTTTAAGCCATAAAAATACATCAGATCAAGGAGGAGTATCTCCAACTTCAGCCATCACATTGAATTTAACCATCGGAGCAAATAAATAAACACTTCCCCGATTACTATAACGGCTTCCTTGCAGCCAGTTTTTTGAATCCGCCGCTGTTGTAATCATGATGTGCAAAGAGAAATTACATATCTAACAAAGTTCTTTTCTAGTGACACAATCAGTGTGCTTTCACCATCCTAGAAGAGAGTTGTAGTTTTATTATTAAGAAACAATAAAATTCCAAATAAAATTATAAAGATTTCAATATAAAACTATTTGCGTCATCATTTTATTTGTAAAAAAAACAGTAATTTTACTGCCTAATAATTACTTATTAATTCAAATCAAACTATTATATTTACGAATAAACACAGTTATCAACAAGCACTCATTGTTTAATTTTAGTGCTTTATTAGACCTGAAATTTTAGTGTTAATTTATAACATTAGATTGTAGAAATGAGCAACTGTTGTCAAGGGACGGGCAACAGTGAAACTAAGTCGCCTACTAAGAACAGAATTTCTACCTAACTTGTAATACAACGTGAGCTCGACGGTTGGAAAAAACTAGAAAATCTTTGCCCCTCTCCGCGTCACCTATGCGTTACCCACATCTTTCTTTACAATCTTGAAACATGAACAACGAACGAATAAGGGTTATAAAAACCTGAGTCAAGACTCTCGCAAATGTTAAGAAAGATCCGGGTAATGGATAGCCGCGTCACAGAGGGGTTGGGGAGAGGTTCATCGAACTCACTCACGTTAATACAAGGATTTTTCGCCCATTAGGTGCGTAAAACCTACGGCGTAGCTTGCTTCCCCATAGGGGTACGCCCAGAGAGCAGCAGAGGGACATTATGAAAAACTCCACGCCACTTGCGGGGTGAAGTTTTTAGGCATGAAAGAAGAAGTTACCAATGCCCCATGCGACGGGACGACTGACTATCTTGAACATCCGACAAGGGATAGAATTTCCCGTAGCTTTCAATTAAAATCCTGCTATCGGATCTGGTTGAGATTCCAAATATCTTAAGAAATCCAATAACTCTTCTTCACTCAGCAAAGAGCGTCCTAATTTACCGTAGGTTTTTTTGAGATATTCCCTTCCCTGCTCTTTCGTCCAACTTAAGCGCTCGATTTGGACATCGGTTTTGGCAATTACATCAGATAAATTTACTGGTTCATTTTTCTTCTTTTTCTTTCCTACCCCTGACAAAGTACTGACATTTTCTTGCTGATTATAATTGCGGGGTGTAAATGGTGTGACGTTACTAGGAGATGAAATTTCTGGAAAAAGTGGAGTTTCTGGCTGGTTGTCAGAGGTCATTTCCAAGTTTTCCTCTGGGGTTTTAAATTCTGGTTCCTGATTATTGGTAACAGGAAAATTATGATTTAAATCCTCGCTATAAGTATTGTTCTTAGTTACCTTTGGCGTATCACTTTTTACTACCTCTGGTTGGATATCCTGCTCGCTAACAGCTGGTGTTGATATTTCTTGGCTACTAGCTGACCACTGACTACCGCTAAAACCCTCGCTGATTGTAGAGGCAGAAGTAGGCTCATTTAATCCTGCTGTTGTATTCAAGGCAGGAAGTTGCACCTGGGATGTAGGTTGTGGAGAAAATACTATTGGTGCTGGTAGCGAACTAGTTATACCTAAAACCATCAGCGCCCTAGTTCTAGCTTGGTCTTCTGCCACTTCCACTCTTTCTGCCGCCGCCATACCTGTAGCGCGGGTTTCGCCTGCAATCTGCACGCTTGCCCGGACAACATACTTTCCTTGAAAAATTTGTATTAATTCGGATGTAAGACTGCCGTTGGGATACAATCTCTG
>JBBSOP010000100.1:0-11675 GCA_038259655.1 Chroococcales cyanobacterium | reverse complement strand
TATCCTATTTTCAGGTTTGGGTGATTAGAAAATATTATATTAATCCTTTTGAGTCATATAATAATTTATTGTTTACACTTACAAGCATTGTTAATTGATTCTCGATCTGCCTTAAATACGACTTTTTCAGCAAGCCCTATCTAGTCTTTGATAATAGCTATTGATGATACTTATGGCGTAAACCTTCTGATAGAGAGACGAACACCAGCAGAAATTGTATTCTGTTACAAAAGTCATTTTCAAGAAAATGATTATAAAAAAGAGTGATTTTATATAAAAAATTGAATCTTAGAAAATTACTCAATATTATTACCAACAAAAACAGATGAAGTTTGTTCTAAAACGCCGCAAGTTGGGTCAATTGATGATTGTCAGCACCTTAATGGCTACGAGCAGTAATTTTGTCAAGAAAGCTGTAGCACAAACTAAAGTCAAAAAAACTACTCCCATGCTAAAAACTTCGACACCTGAAACTATGAAAGTGACGCTGCAAGTTAATGGAACAGCGCATAATTTGCAGATTGAACCGCGTGTTACTTTACTTGATGCACTGCGGGAGTACATAGGTCTAACTGGTAGTAAAAAAGGTTGCGATCATGGTCAGTGCGGTGCTTGCACAGTGTTGGTTGATGGACGGCGAATTAATTCGTGTCTGACATTTGCCATCATGCACACCGACGCAAAAATCACAACTATTGAAGGGTTAGCGCAAGGAGACAATCTGCACCCAATGCAAGCCGCTTTTGTTGCCCGTGATGCTTTTCAATGCGGCTATTGTACACCAGGACAAATTTGTTCGGCAGTAGGTTTAGTCAACGAAGGACACGCCAAATCAGATGCCGACATTCGGGAACTAATGAGTGGCAATATCTGCCGTTGCGGTGCTTATCCAAATATTGTGACTGCTGTCCGCGATGTCTTAGAAGGGAAAAAAGATGCAGCCGTTTAGTTATAAGAAAGCAGGACAAGCAGAAAATGCTGTGGCGTTGGTGACTCCAGATGCTGAAGCTTCCTATCTTGCTGGTGGTACTAGCTTAATCGATTTGATGAAGTTAAATGTCCAGACACCAAAAGAGTTGATTGACATTAACCCACTGCCACTTACCAAGATAGAAATGCAGGGTAACGGCGTGCGGATTGGAGCAATGGCAAGCAATAGTGACGTTGCTTACAATGCCATCATTCAAGAGCGTTACCCAGTGTTGTCGGAGGCATTGCTGTCTGGGGCATCGCCACAACTGCGAAATATGGCCACAGTCGGCGGAAATTTGCTGCAACGTACTCGTTGTTACTACTTCCGTGATACCGCCTTTCCCTGCAATAAACGCGTTCCCGGTTCAGGTTGTCCAGCGATTGAGGGCTACAACCGGATTCATGCGATTCTCGGCGGCAGCGATCGCTGTATTGCTACTCATCCTTCAGATATGGCGGTGGCAATGGTGGCACTCGATGCAGTTGTGCAGACACGTGGCCCAAATGGCGAGCGGAGTATTCCCCTAATTGATTTTCATCTTGTACCAGGCGATACGCCAGAAAAAGAAACGGTTTTGCAACACGGAGAGTTAATTGTGGCCGTTGATTTACCTGCTTCGCCCTTTGCCAAGCGATCGCATTATTTAAAAGTCCGCGATCGCGCTTCTTATGCTTTTGCAATGTCATCGGTTGCAGCGGCCTTAGATATTCAAAATGGCATCATCCGCGCCGCCCGTTTGGCGATGGGTGGGGTAGGCACAAAGCCTTGGCGAGCCTTAGAAGCTGAAAAAGCACTCGTCAATAAACCCGCAAATCAAGCATCATTTCAAGCAGCTGCAAACTTAGCTGTGGCTGGAGCTAAACCGCAAAAATATAACGCTTTTAAGGTCGAACTGACTAAACGCACAATTGTCAGAGCGCTGGCAACGGTAGGAGAAATGGCATGAATACAAAAGATACAAATGCAGTTGTCGGTAAACCATTAAACAGAGTTGATGGACATCTGAAGGTAACTGGTGGCGCGCGTTATTCGGCTGAGTTTCCCGTTGCCAAACTGGCTTATGGAGTGACAATTCAAAGCGCGATCGCCAAAGGTAAAATAGCCCAAATCGATACAAAAGCGGCAGAGCAAATACCGGGTGTATTAGCAGTTATTACCCACCTCAATGCACCAAAGGCATCTGGAGAAAAGGGCGATGGTAACAAGCTGCAACTACTGCAAGACAACGTTGTGCTTTATAGCCATCAGCATATTGGTGTTGTGGTTGCCGATACTTTGGAACGCGCTACACAGGCTGCATCTCTTGTCAAAATCCGCTATGACGAAGAGAAACCAACTATTAATATGCAGGATCATCTCGACAAGGCTTACTTGCCTGAGGGAACAATCCCTATAAACGAGCCACCTGATCAGTTGAAGGGCGATATTACCCAAGGATTAGCGGCTGCGGCTGTGCGTGTTGAGCAAATTTATACCACCCCAGTTGAAAACCATAATCCGATGGAACCTCATGCCACAATAGCAGTCTGGCAAGACGATCAACTGCTGCTATATGACGCAACCCAAGGAATTTTTGGGGATCGAAAAAAAGTTGCGGCGGTATTAGGAATCGAGCCAGAGAAAGTCCGCGTTATGTCTTATTTTGTGGGTGGTGGCTTCGGCTGCAAAGGAACAACTTGGTCACACGTTCCTCTGGCGGCGATCGCAGCACGGCAGGTTAAGCGCCCCGTCAAACTAGTGCTGGGACGAACACAGATGTATGGGCCTGTGGGCTTCCGGCCAGAAACCATACAAAAAGTTTCTTTGGGTGCAACCCGTGAAGGCAAATTAACTGCACTCCAACACGCTGGTACTTCCCAGACTTCAACCTTCGATGAATTTATCGAACCGGTGGGTAAAAGCGCCCGCATGATTTACGCTTGCCCAAATATTGAAACTAGCCACCGTCTGGTAAAACTCAATCAAGGGACACCAACCTTCATGCGTGCGCCAGGAGAAGCTTCGGGATCGTTTGCTTTAGAATCGGCAATGGACGAACTGGCTTATGCACTCAATATCGATCCCATCGAGCTGCGTTTGCGTAACTACGCTGAAGTCGATCCCATCAAAAAACTGCCTTGGTCAAGCAAGTCCCTCAGAGAATGTTACAAATTAGGGGCAGAAAAATTTGGTTGGCAAAAGCGCAACCCTCAGCCGCGTTCGATGCGAGACGGTAATTATTTAATCGGTTGGGGAATGGCGACAGCTACATATCCTACCTATCGAGCGCCGGCATCGGCACGAGCGCAAATCATGGCTGATGGTACAGCCGTTGTCCGTAGTGGTTCCCAAGATATTGGTACGGGAACTTATACCGTAATGACTCAAGTTGCGGCGCAAGCACTCGGTTTACCAGTTGATAAAGTCCGCTTTGAACTAGGCGATACTGAGATGCCACAAACACCTGTTTCCGGGGGATCAATGACCGCCGCCAGTGTCAGTTCGGCTGTGCATTTAGCGGGAAATCAAGCTCGCACAAAGCTTTTACAACTAGCAGTTGCCGATCGCGCCTCACCGCTTTATGGTGCAAAAGCTGAAGATGTAATTGCCCAAGATGGCAGCTTGTTCTTAAAAGATAAATCGTCTGCAACCGAAACCTATCAAGCAATTTTGGCACGGCAGGGAATGAAAATGGTTGAAGCCCTAGCAGAGGCTAAACCAGGAGAAGAACAAAAAAAATATTCCATGCACGCCTTTGGGTCACAGTTTGCCGAAGTCCGGGTTAATCCTGATTCTGGCGAAGTCCGAGTGACGCGCTGGGTAGGAACCTTTGGCGCAGGACGCATACTCAATGCAAAAACAGCCAACAGTCAGCTGATTGGTGGGATTGTTTATGGTATCGGCATGGCGCTGATGGAACACACAGTTACAGATCCCAACCGAGGACGTGTTGTCAACGCCGATTTAGCGGAATATCACGTACCAGTCAATGCAGACGTTCCCGATATTGAAGTGTTGTTTGTCGATGAGAACGATCCACATATCAACCCGTTGGGCGTGAAGGGAATTGGTGAAATTGGCATTACCGGAGTCGCAGGGGCGATCGCTAACGCTGTTTATCATGCCACAGGTAAGCGCGTCCGTGATTTGCCAATTACATTAGACAAGGTGCTGTAATTTAGAAAAAGCGATCGCCGATTTTCCAACTCCATCAAGTTGATAAGAGGCAGGAAAGCAAGGGAGAAGAAGAATAAGAAGAATTTTTCTCCTCCCCTGCTTCCCCTACCTCCCCTGCTTTTTCACTAACTGGCGATCGCCATTGGCTTTTTGCGAGATGGACGCTTACGTTCTGATTTTTTCTTTAGTCCCACAGCTTGGGCTTGATCGCTATCTGAGCCATATTGCCCGCGCACAACTTCTTTCATTGCTAATACAGCATTATGAAATTCCCACTCTGCTAATCGGGCAGCATCAGCCGCCGCACGGTATAAAGCTAGTTTTTCGGTTTCGGTTTGCTGAGAAATCAACATTGCCTGATAAGCATCTTGCAATCTTGTAGCTGAGGCATCAGCACGAGTTGTATTGTAGGTACTAACAGTTTGCAAACCGTGGAACGAGTTAATATCTTGACTAATAGTTTGAGGGCGCAAACGGCGTGTCGTATCTTGGATAGTCATAGATGTATCCAGTAATATAGTATACATTTAATGTACCCGTTGTAACTAAAAATCTATCAGTAAGATAAAGTTTGAAATCAGGTAAGCGTGAAGAGTTAAGAATTTAAGGGAGCATGAGAATCGAACCGCCATCGCGCAGCGTCTCGTAGAGAAGCACGCCAAGAGCGCCAAGGAAGAGAGAAGAGGAAGCGACTTGCACTATGAATGCATCGGTTTGTATTGTGAATGCATCGGCTTGCACTATGAATGTATTGACCCACATTATAAATACATTAACCTGCATTATGAATACATCGACTTGCATTGTGAATGTATCAACTTGCGCTGTAAATGCACCTTGCGGAATATGTTTCAAAACATACCTGAGTTAGAGTCCTTATGCCAAATTACCGTGATAGTATACGCCTCATTCCTGTTGTTGCGATGTAGGAGGCAATTATGGAAATTAGTAGACGCAACTTATTAAAAACTGTTTCTGCTTCGGGAATAGTGGCAGCAGGACTTGCGGCTTCGGAAGGATTTTTGCAACCGATTATCGCTCAAGCAGAACCAGTTGATGAAAATACTCAACTGCTAGCTCAAAGTTCACCCACTTCAACTCGACGCGGCGAAATGTTATATCGCAATCTTGGAAGTACTAAAGAACAAGTATCTTTAATTGGCTTAGGGGGATATCACATTGGAAAAATTTCAGATGAACAAGAAAGTATTAAGTTAATCCGCAGTGCCATTGATCGCGGCATCAATTTTATGGATAACTCTTGGGATTATCACAACGGGCGTAGCCATCGCTGGATGGGAAATGCCCTTAAAGATGGTTATCGCGATAAAGTCTTCTTGATGACCAAAATCGACGGTCGCACCAAAAGCGCTGCCAAGATGCAGATTGATGAATCGCTCAAAAATTTGCAGGTTGATCATATTGATTTATTGCAGCATCATGAAATACTGCGCTTTGAAGACCCCGATCGAGTTTTTGCTCCCGGCGGCTCGATGGAAGCAGTTGTTGAGGCGCAGAAAGCGGGCAAAATTCGCTATATTGGCTTCACAGGACATAAAAACCCCCAAATTCACCTGCAAATGTTGGAAGTTGCGGCAAAAAATAGTTTCCGTTTCGACACAGTGCAGATGCCCTTGAATGTAATGGATGCCCATTTTAGAAGTTTTGGACAGCAGGTTTTACCCGTGCTAGTGAAAAACAACATTGGTGTCCTGGCGATGAAAACCATCGGGGAGTCTTACATTCTTAGAAGCAATACAGTCAGTGCGATCGAGTGCCTACACTACGCCATGAATTTGCCAACTTCAGTTGTCATTACAGGCATTGACAGCATGAACATTCTAGACCAAGCGTTTGAGGCAGTTCGCACTTTTAAACCAATGGATCAATCACAAGTCAAAGCGCTGTTAGCGCGTACCCGTGAGGCAGCATCTAAAGGGGAGTACGAACGATATAAAATTACAACTCAAAATGATAGTACAGCCATGAATCCCGCTTGGTTGGGGTAAATATTAATACTATCTTTCCGTCAACGATGGTATGCCCGCCTTCAATCAAGAAATAAAGTTGCTGCTGTTATAACTACCAGCCAAAGCAACGGTAGATATTTTTGCTCGCCAAATGAACGAATTACAAGCAATTTTAGAAGGCTTTGAATTAAGTAAAAAAAGTGGTGAAATTGCTTTTCTTGCCACTGTAGTCAAAACTCAAGGTTCAACTTATCGCCGACCGGGTGCCAAAATGTTGATGACAAATACAGGTCAAATGATCGGCACAATCAGCGCTGGTTGCTTGGAAAATGACGTGTTTGAGCATACTAAACAACAAATGTCGGACGGCGAAACAATTGTTATCACTTACGATCACACCGCCTCTGAAGATATTCTTTGGGGCTTTGGTTTAGGGTGCAATGGTATAGTGCAAGTTTTGATCGAGCGCCTTGAGAGAGAAAGTACACCAGATGCGATCGCTTTTATGCAAGAGTGCTTGAATAAAAAACATTTGGGTATTATTGCTACAGTCTTTGGTTTAGAAGATGGAGTAGATGTAAAACTAGGGTCGCGTTTACTGCTGTATCCAAACGGTAAAACGATTACCGACATTAAAGATTCAAACTTAATTCAATCTTTGATTGCAGATACTCAAGCAGCTTTTGCTAATCAAAAGTCAAAGGTAAAAAACTATCAGTTACCTTTGGGCAATGTAGAAGTTTTTATTGAAGTCATTCAACCACCCACACCTTTAGTCATATTTGGTGCAGGTTATGACGCTTTACCTGTAGCACAGTTTTCTCATGCCTTAGGTTGGGATGTTACTATAGTCGATTGTCGAGCGAATGAAGCAACTAAAGAGCGATTTCCAACAGCTTGTGATGTGATTCTGAGTCGGCGAGAAATTGTCCAAAAACAAGTATCTATAGATGCCTACACAGTTGCTGTAGTCATGACACATAATTATCTTGACGACTTGGAAATTTTAAAGATGTTGCTGCCATCTCCTGCGCGCTACATAGGGGTTTTAGGCCCAAAGGTGCGTACTGAAAGATTGCTAGAAGATTTACGTTCCCAAGGAATAGTTTATCCTACTGAACAATTAGCAAGATTGCATGGCCCTATTGGAATTGACATCGGAGCAGATACACCTGAAGAAATAGCGATCGCCATTCTTGCTGAAATTCAAGCAGTGCTAACAAACCGCAGTGGTAATTTTTTGAAAAATCGCAATCAACCAATTCACCAATGTTGTGAAAGCAACTTAAACTTGCTACTTAACACATAATTTTGATCTGTTATGGTATTTGACACTGAGCAAATAGATAATGAAAAATCAAGCATAGCAATTATGATTCTTGCTGCTGGTGCATCTACGCGGATGGGTACACCTAAACAATTATTGCTTTACCAAGGACGTAGCTTTTTACAATACATTATAGAAATGGCGATCGCTTCAGTTTGTCACCCTGTGGTAGTAGTACTTGGAGCAAATGCAGAACAGATTTATCCCCAAATTAAACAACTTCCCATTCAAGTAGTTAAGAACCAAGATTGGGTTTATGGAATGAGTACTTCAATCAGAAGTGGGATTGAATTGTTAAATAATCTGCCTCAAAAAATAGAAGCAGTAGTTATTACACTTTGTGACCAGCCGTTTGTTTGTGATCAAATTATTAATCAACTTGTTGATGCCTATTATGCGGTAAAAAAACCAATTATCGCTTGTGAATACGGGGGTACATTAGGCGTACCCGCTATATTTAGTCAGATATTTTTTTCAGAACTTGCTGCTTTGAAAGAAACTTCAGGAGCAAAAAAAATTATTAATAATCACTTCATTGAAGTGTTTTCCATTCCGTTTTCTTTAGGAAATATCGATATTGATACACCAAAAGATTACGAACAATTACTATCATTTAGCAGAGATGCTTCTAAAGCAGAATAACGTGCGTTACCGTTTTAGCGTCATGCACCTTAATTTGTTGTTGGTGTGTTAGCTTATGACTTATTTATTCCTTGCACAAGTGAATGCTGCTGACAATCACCACGACACACTCTCCAGCAACAGAGTTAGGCTACCTTTTGCATAAACACCCAGACCGTTGTCAGTCTTTTCCTTTAAGTTTTGGCAAGGCGCACGTTTTTTACCCAGAAGCTAGTACACAGCAATGTACGGCGGCGTTGTTATTGGATGTTGATCCAGTGAAGTTGGTGCGGGGACGTAGTATCAGGCTAGAACAATATGTGAACGATCGCCCTTATGTTGCTTCTTCGTTTTTAAGTGTAGCGATCGCTCAGGTATTTAGCACGGCTTTAGGAGGTCGTTGCAAAGATTTACCAGAACTGGCAAAAACTCCTATTCCTTTAGTAGCAAAACTATCGGTCTTGCCTTGTCGCGGTGGTGAAGAGTTTTTGCGACAATTGTTTGAGCCGTTAGGCTATAGCGTCAGTGCTGAAGGCCACACTTTAGATGATAAATTCCCTGACTGGGGTCAAAGCCGATACTTTACTGTCGAACTTCAGCACACCATAACTTTGAGCGATTTATTAAGTCATCTTTACGTCTTAATTCCAGTATTAGATGACGATAAGCATTACTGGGTAGGCGATGAAGAAATCGAAAAATTATTACGTCATGGTGAAGGTTGGTTAACTGAGCATCCAGCGCGAGAACAAATTACCAAGCGTTACCTCAAACGACAGCAACGCCTAACTCGTCTGGCTTTAGCCCAACTAGTAGAAGAAGATAATCCCGATCCCGATAGCGCCCAAGAAACTCACGCTCAAGAAGAAGCGGCGGTAGAAAAACCGATTAGTCTGAATCAGCAGCGTTTAGAGGCGGTGATTACTGCTCTCAAACAAAGCAACGCCAAGCGGGTAATTGATTTAGGCTGTGGACAGGGTAATCTGTTGAAAGTTCTCCTCAAAGATAGCTTTTTTACCCAAATTACAGGTATCGATGTTTCCTACAGAGCGCTAGAAGTTGCCCAAGAACGGTTAGACCGTCTGCACCTTCCCCGCAACCAATGGGAACGCATACAACTAATTCAAGGCGCACTCACTTACCAAGATAAACGCTTCAGCGGTTATGATGCTGCTACAGTGATTGAGGTAATTGAGCATCTAGATTTGCCGCGACTGGGGGCATTCGAGCGAGTTTTATTTGAATTTGCCCAACCAAAAACAGTAGTAGTAACCACGCCCAATATTGAATACAACGTTAAATTTGAGAACCTCCCGGCCGGAAAACTACGACATCAAGATCACCGCTTTGAATGGACGCGTACAGAGTTTCAAAACTGGGCAAACAAAGTAGCAGAACGCTTTAGCTACACTGTGGAATTTCAATCTATAGGGACGAACTATCTAGAAGTTGGTTCACCCACACAAATGGGGTTATTTAGCCGCAATTTTTAACCAAAGGAAACTTTTTATGGTTGCAACAGTACCATTTGCAGAAACAAGAACTTTGCTAAAAAACATTAGCTGGCAGACATTCAAAACCATGCTAGCCGAAATGGGAGGTGAGCGTAACGCCCGACTTGCCTACGACAATGAAATAGTAGAAATTATGACCCCATTAATGCCGCACGAGAACTCCAACCGCTTAATTGAAAGCTATATTCTCGTGCTGTGTGAGGAATTGGGTTTAGAGGTCAAAACTACAGGCTCACTGACCTTGACAAGAGATGATTTAGAAAAAGGTGGGGAACCAGATAGCAGCTATTACATTCAAAATGAATCCTTAGTTAGAAATAAACAAAATATTGATTTAGCTCAAGATCCACCACCAGATTTAGTACTTGAAGTGGAATATTCCAGACCAAAAATAGATAAATTATCTCTTTATGCTTCAATGAATATTCCTGAATTTTGGAGATATAACGGTACTTTATTACGAATTTATATCCTTTCAGATAACCAATACTCAGAAGTTGAACTTAGTCCTACCTTTGCACCAGTACCAGTAAAAGATATGACTCAATTTATCGCAGAAAGCAGAAAAATTGGTCAATTGGCAGCAAAGAGCGCTTTTCGTGCTTGGGTAAAAGAGCAAATTTCTAACAATACCTAAAACTTCACTTGATCTTTCTTTGCGCCTCTGCGTGAGACAAATAATTATGAAAATTACTATTCCCGAACTATCCCTAATTATCCTCATCGGTGCTTCTGGTTCCGGCAAATCGACCTTTGCCCGCAAGCACTTTCAACCCTTTGAAATTTTATCCTCAGACTTTTGTCGAGGATTAGTTTCTAATGACGAAAATAGCCAATCTGCAACCAAAGATGCCTTTGAAGTCCTGCGCTTCATTGCCGACAAGCGACTAGCAGCAGCGAAACTAACAGTTATTGATGCAACTAACGTACAGATGGAAGACCGCAAATCCTTACTGCAAATGGCACGGCAATATCATTGTTTTGCGATCGCCATCGTCCTCGATCTACCAGAAGAATTATGCCATGAACGTAACCAACAAAGAAGCAATCGTTCTTTTGGTTTTCATGTAGTCCGTCGTCATACCCAAATGTTGCGGCGTTCTCTGCGAAATTTAGAAAAAGAAGGCTTTCGCTATGTCTACACACTCAAATCCTTAGAGGAAATCGAATCTGTCGAAATCGAACGTCAGCCTTTGTGGAACAACCTCAAGCACGAACATGGCCCCTTTGACATCATTGGGGATATTCACGGCTGTTGTGATGAACTCGAAGCATTACTTCAACAGCTAGGCTACCAAATCTCCTCATCTTCCCCTGCTTCACTTTGGGAATCCCCCACTTACCACCATCCCCAAGGACGTAAAGTCGTTTTTCTGGGCGATTTGGTAGATCGGGGAACGCGCATTTTAGATACAGTCAAACTAGTGCGAAACATGGTGAACGCAGGTACGGCTCTCTGCGTTCCTGGTAATCATGAAAACAAGCTTTTGCGAAAACTACGGGGTAAAAATGTCCGAGTGAATCATGGGTTAGAGCAAACCTTAAATGAAATTGCGGCTTTACCCGACGAAGTGCGCGAACCCTTCACTAAAGAACTACAAAAATTTCTAGATTCCCTCATTAGTCACTACCTTTTAGATGACGGACGGTTAGTAGTAGCACACGCAGGGATGAAACAGGAAATGCAGGGACGGGGGTCTGGTGCTGTGCGCGAGTTTGCCCTTTATGGCGAAAGCACCGGCGAAATTGATGAATTTGGCTTACCCGTCCGCTATAACTGGGCGGGAGAATATCGCGGTGAAGCAATGGTAGTTTACGGACATACCCCTGTACCCGAAGCAGAATGGTTGAATAACACTATTGATATTGATACAGGTTGCGTCTTTGGCGGCAAATTAACAGCCCTGCGCTATCCAGAAAAAGAATTGGTGAGTGTAGCTGCTGCGCGTGTCTACTGTGAACCTGTAAAACCTTTAATAGAGAACACAGCCACACGCACATCTCAACAAGAACTAGATGATGTCTTGTACATTGAAGATGTTGTAGGTAAGCGCATCATTAATACCCGCCTTAAATCGAACATTACCATTAGAGAAGAAAATGCGATCGCAGCT
>JBBSOP010000099.1:0-11847 GCA_038259655.1 Chroococcales cyanobacterium | reverse complement strand
AGCATCGTGTGCTTCCACGTCAAAGCAAGAAATAAAATGAGAATCGTTGGTAGCAACAAATTTCATTTCTAATTCCCGCGCAATTTTGACAATTTCTACATTGACAATTCGATCTTCTTGAGAGCCGTGGTCTTGAATTTCTAGATAAAAATCATCACCAAATACTTCTTTATACCATTTGGCAACTTTACGGGCTGCATCTGGTCTACCGCTGAGAATTGCTTGGGGAATTTCACCACCCAAACAAGCACTAGTGACAATCAAACCTTCATGATATTGTTTGAGTAAATCTTTATTGATACAAGGGCGAGAAAAAATTCCTTTACCTTGTACACCTTGGAGATGAGAAATAGTGGTTAATTTAACTAAATTTTTGTAACCTTTAGTGTTTTTAGCTAAAACGACTTGATGATATTTAGGACGGCGTTCTTGTTTTTCAATATCGCCGTTGATGATATACATTTCGTTGCCAATTATTGGCTTAATATTCTTACTACGACAAATCTTAATTAATTCTACAGCACCATACATGACACCATGATCGGTAAGAGCGATCGCCTTTATGCCGAGTGCGATCGCTTGGTCTACCAACTCTGGTAGCTGACTTGCTCCATCGAGCAAACTGTAGTCACTATGAATATGTAATGGTACAAAGGACATATAAGTCTCCAAGCACAAGCCAAATATATCTCTAAGGGCATCCCTGGTGAACACCCCTTCGAGCAGGATTTTGTAAAGCAACGGGATCTTAGATTAACTTGTTTATGGAAATTTCACTTCCGAAATTGATGTTTTAATAGTCACATCAGTTAAATTACTTAGCATTCAGCAACGAGCCAAACACAGAGCAATCATTTATAGCGTTGCTGCTTACTGTAGACTGGTTTCTAGACCGCTGCCGCACTGCAATTAATGTCATGGGAGATATGACCGTTAGTGCGCTATTAGACGGCAAAAAGCCACGTTCTTGAGACGAGGCTTAGTTTGCATTTAAATTCAGTGCAGCAGCGTTTGGAAATCTAATGCTGTTGAGGTCCCTTAGCGTCACATTCCTTAGTCCAGCACCGTTGAAGAAGGTGAATCCGCCAGCCCTGGGCAAAGCGGCGGGGATTCAATTCTAATTGAGAATCGTGACTAAACAAGGGTTGGTTTAGATACTGCCAAATAGGAAATTTAATTTTGTTGTTTTGTGCGGTCATAGGAGGAACAAATTAATATGAAATCGTGGCAGCAGTAGTTGAAATTTTGTGTAAGAATTGCCAACTACTGATTTTCTAGTTAAAGATGACATGTTACTGATTCAGTTGTCTTGGTGGCAATTGCGGAATCTTACTGAAATATTTCTGCCAAATTCGCTAGACTAAACTTTAAGTGAAAAGTTCCTAATTAAATATTTATGATCAAAAGTCCGCAGATATACCGAAACTGGTATCAGACTTATTTGATTAATAGAAAATCTAACCCCACCAACGCTATGGAAAGGGGAAAATTAAAAACCTCTCTCTTTTCAAAAAAAAGAGAGAGGTAAAAACTGTAACTTACTTAACTAAAAGCCGTTACAACTGTTTAGTAATGAGTACCTGTTTTGCGATGGTTAATAGCAGTAACTGCATCAGGTTGAATTAATTTGCCGTTATCTACGGTTGCATATACTACCCAGTGATCGCCACATTCCATGCGTTGACTGACGGAACATTCTACATAAGCTAGAGCATCGGTAATAACAGTACAGCCATTATCTGCAACTGTAGTGCTAAAGTTGGCAAACCGATCTTCTCCTGGGGCAAAGTTTTTGCGAAAATGCTTCATGTAATCTAAATGATTACCATCGGCCAGGATATTTAGGGCAAATTTACCCCCAGGATACATGAGAGATTCTACTGCGCGATCTTTGGCGATCGCCACAGTTAAACCAGGTGGGTTAAAGGTTGCTTGTGATACCCAAGCGCCTAACATCCCGGTAGAAACTTCTCCTTGTTTGGCGGTAATCACGCACACTGAACCCACAATCCTACCCACAGCTTGCTCTAAAGGAGTCGCAGATTGTTGTGGTACACGTACTTTTTTAGCTTTTCTCAGTGTTTGGGCAAAATCTGTACCGACTTCTTCACAGAATTTGAGAGTCACATCATCAGGTTTAAACTTCACCTTCAAACTCTCAAATCCAAAGCGATATCCTGCATCCCGTAGTTTACCTTCAATCATGTCTAAGGCTTCACCACTCCAGCCGTAGGAACCAAACACCCCAGCTAATTGGTTGTTGTCACCAATCGTTAACACGATACCCAAAGCAGTATGAATAGGAGTAGGTGCATGACCGCCAATGGTTGGAGAACCAATCACAAAGCCATCCGAATGTTCTACAGCAGCGCGGATTTCATCGGGTGAAGCAAATTCGCAGTTAATAGAATGGACTGCGACTCCTCCCTTGGTTAGCCCCAAACCCATTGCCTGTGCCAGAGTTGCGGTATTACCATAAGCTGAGGCATAAAGTAGAGCTACAGAAATTTCTCGATCTCTTTGAGAACGACTCCACTCTCCATAAGCTTTGGTGAGTTCAATTAAGCCAGTGCGTACTAAAGGCCCATGACCAACAGCATACATTCTCACCTGGAAATCTGATATTTTCTCCAAAGCTGCTTCCACATGGGTCGCTTGGGGAGCCATCAGACAATTGTAATAATAGCGCTGGTCTTCCTTAAATGATTCCCAGTTCTCATCAAAGACTTCATCGCTACAGATATGACTGCCGAAGAGTTTATCTGTATAAAGAATTTGGGTTTGCTGGTCGTAGGTACAAAGTCCTTCTGGCCAACGAGGACTAGGACTAGGCAAGAATTTTAAAACATGACCCTTGCCTAAATCTAAAGTTTCTTTTCCCCGCATGACCAAAATTTTTGGTGTATTATCTGGGAAAGCACTACGTAAATATGCAGCGCTAGGCAAAGAACAAACAAAGGTTAGCTGTGGTGCTAGTTCAAGAACTGCCTTGAGAGTGGGAATCCGATTGGGACTAAAATGACCAAGAATGACGTAATCCAACTTTTTCAAGTTGAGAGTCTGCTGCAACGCCTCTAAATAAATTTCGGTGAAGCTTTCAGCAGCCGGGTCAATAATTGCAGTTTTATCACCTTCAATTAAATAGCAATTGGAGGTAGTACCTCTTTCTAATGCGTATTCAATTTCAAACCGCAAACGTGACCAACTACGTGCTTTGAGAATTTTAGTATTTGTAGCAATGGGGAGAACTTGTACGTCACGGGGTTTGGAATCGGTCATAGATTTTCGGTGAAGGGTAGAAAAAAAATGGAAAAACCGGGTAGACTTTGCCCAGTTTTTAGCCGATTGCATGAAGCCAGTCAGAGAATTTAGGAAGCTCATGGAAGTTGTGAGATGCTGGCAGTGAGGAAGCAGGGGAGTAGGGGGAGAAATAGGCAGGGGAGCAGGGAGCAGGGGGCAGGGAGAAATAGGTAATTTTTCTTCATCTCCCTTGCACCCCGCACCCTGCCCCAATTCCTCCTTCAAATGCCCAATGCCCCATTAGTAATAATTACCTACTTTGCGATGGCGAACTGCTGTCAGTGCATCGGGTTTAGAAACACGACCTTCTTGGACGGTGCAGTAGACAATCCAGTGGTCGCTACATTCCATGCTGCTTTGTACTTCACATTCCATGTATGCCAAAGCTTCTGTCAAAATTGGAGAACCATTTTTTGCGGTTCGGGTTTTTATGCCGGCAAATCGGTCAGCGCCTGGATGTAAGCGCTTGAGGAAATGTTTTTTGAGTTCTTGATAGTTTCCTTCTTCCAAGACGTTGAGGACGAAGCGATCGCCTTCTTGCATCAAGGAATCAATGGCGCGGTCTTTAGCGACGGCAATTGTAAATCCTAATGGTTGCAAACTCGCTTGGGATACCCAGGAGGCTAACATGGCACTTGATACATCACCTTTTTTGGTGGTGACAATGTACAGTCCGCTGCTAATTCGTCCTAGGGCTTTTTCCATGTTCACATCAAGAGACTTAATCTGCTTGATGTTGCGTTCGCGCACTAGCAATTGTCCTAAGTCTGTACCCGCTTCTTGGCACAACTGGAATGTACTTGCGGTAGGAACTTCTTTAATCCGAATTGCTGGGAAAGCTTCTTTTACACCCAAGTCGATAAATTTTCTGCGAATGGTATCAACGGGTTCATCATCTCCGCCGTAACATTCAAATAGTCCAACTAATTGTTTATCTTTGGCAACTGATAACAAGGAACTGATACCGGCTTGAGCAGCTACAGCGGTACTTGGGGGCATCCCAATAATCAGACCAGCTGCTCTACCTGCGAGTTCTTGAATTTCTTGTAATCCAGCGGTGCTGAGATCGATAACTTCTATGGCAACTCCAGTTTTTTGGATGCCTTCGGCGATCGCCATACCCAACTGATCGCTATGCCCATATTCGGAAACATAAAACAAGCCGACGGTGGTTTCTGCTTTCGCTTGTCTTTGACTCCAACTGTCATAACACCCAGTCAGTACATCTAAATGATGATGTAACAAAGGCCCGTGACCGTTAGCGATAATGTTAATCTTGCCAAGTTCACTCATTCTCTTCATGGCATTCAACAGAGAACGAGCGTTAGGCCCCATCAGACAGTCATAGTAAAATCTAAAGTCAGCTTCGATCGCTTCTAGGTCTTCATCAAAGGTGCGATCATCGCAGAAGTGCATCCCAAAAGCATCGCAGGTGAAGATAGTTTGGGTTTTGCGATCGTAGCTAAAGATAGTATCAGGCCAGTGCAGGTTAGGCGCACTCACGAACTCGATTTCGTGTCCCTTGCCAATATCGATGCGATCGCCACTTTTGACAATCCGCTTAGAGAAGGGATCGTGTACCAAACCTTCTAAAAACTGAAGCGCAATTTTGGAAGCTAATACAGTCGCTCTAGGAGCTAACTGAAGCACATCTTCTACTAAGCCGCTATGGTCTGGCTCTGTGTGGCTGACAATAATGTAATCAATAGTCTTGGGGTTTACCAGACCTTTAAGTGTGTCTAAATACAGCTGACGAAACTTCTGGTGAGAAGTATCAATCAAAACTGTTTGTTCGCCCCTAATTAGATAGGAATTGTAAGTCGTACCGTTTTGCAGTCCGAATTCGATATCGAAGCGATCGCGATCCCAGTCGAGAGAACGAATCGCCGTTGTGTTAGGGGCAATTTCTACAGTCTGTATAGTTAGCCGATGCTGAACATTTTCTGCGTGGGCTTCGCCGGTCGTAGACATCGCTACCATTCTTCGTCTCCGAGCGCAAATTAATAGTATTGTTTCTCTGCCCCCATTGTGCCTGTAAACAATTTTTAAAGTTGTAATGAAGATGATATTTCAGAAAAATCAAGTTGTATCAATTGTTGCTCTTTTCTAGCATTCTTTTTAACTCTAAAAATCTACTAAAATTTAATTTAGTTAAAAGTATCACGTTGAAAAAATTGATATTTATTAGCATAATTTAAAATCCTCAATCCATCATACACATCTTGTTTACATGACAAGATTTTCGTAATAAAAAATATAAGTTATCTATGATCAATGGTATTTAAATACAATTGTTAAAAACATTTTTATTTGTTGTATGAGCGTAATTATACGCGCCTACTAAATATGGGATTTTTAAGTATATTTACACCTGCGAAATATAGAATACGTAGTTATGGTTGCCATAGAGGTTAAACTTTTTATATAAAATTATGACTTCACTGAGATCCACCACAACTTATACTTATGATGCCAACGGTAAACTGATATCTGAGAACATTGACTCTGATGGAAATGGCATCGCAGATTCAGTAATAACTTACCGCTATAACCGCATATCCGAAAGCTTTGATAACGATGGTGACGGCATTACTGATAGCAACAAAATCTATAGTTATGATGCCAACGGTAATTTAGCATCTGAAAGCTATGATAGTAACGGCGATGGCATTACTGATAGTATCAATACTTATAGCTATGATGCTAACGGCAACCTAATATTTTTAGCTGATGATAATAATGGTGATGGCATAGCTGAGTCTATCAGCACCTTAAGTTACGATGTCAACGGTAACAAGTTATCCGAAAGTATTGACAATAATAACGACGGCACGCCTGATTTTGTCTATAGCTATAGTTATGATGCTAAAGGCAACCTGACATCTGAAAAATACGACAACAATGGCGATGGTATAGCAGATTCAGTTACCACTTATACTTACGATGTTAATAGCAACCGGACATCTGAAGAATACGATAATAATGGCGACGGTATAAGAGATTCAGTAAATACTTATACCTACGATCTTAATAGTAACCGGACATCTGAAAGTTTTGATGACGATCGCAACGGCAAAATTGACCGCATTAATACTTACACCTACGATGCTAAGGGTAATAAAACATCTGAAAGTTTTGATGACAATGGTGATGGTATTGCTGACCGGATCAATAAATATACTTATGATTCTAACGGTAATAAAACATCAGAAAGCTTTGACTATGATGGTGATGGCACAGCTAATAATATCAACACTTATACCTACGATGCCAATGGCAATATCATATCAGAAAGCTTAGACTATGATGGCGATGGCATAGCTAATAATATCAACACTTATATTTATGATGCCAAAGGCGATCGCATATCCGAAAGCTATGATAACAATGGCGACGGTATAGTTGATAAAATCTATACTTACAATTACAATACTGCTCGTAATTTAACTTACCTAGGTATTGACTACAATGCTGATGGGAAGGCTGACTATAGCAGTAGATATACGTACAATAACCAAGATAAACTGATATCTATAGCTATTGATATCAATGGTGACGGCAAAATTGATAGTCTTACTAACTATACCTACGATGCAAAAGGTAACAAGACATCAGAAAGTTATGATAATAACGGTGATGGTCAAGCCGATAAAATTGTTAGTTATACTTACGATGTTAATGGCAACTTAACATCTGTAATCAATGACAATAATGGTGATGGTCAAGCTGATAAAATCACTAGCTATACCTACGATGCCAAAGGTAACAAGACATCTGAAAGCTATGATAACAACGGCGATGGTCAAGCTGAGAACATCACTAATTATACTTTTGATGCTTATAGTAATTTGACATCCATCAGCTATGATTACGACGGCAACGGCGAGGCTGAAAATATCACCAAATACAACTACGGACGCACTAGCGCTAGTTATAGCGATGGTGGGGTTATAACTTACATTTACAATGCCCAGGGTCAATTGATATCTGAGCGAATTGACCAAAATAATGACGGCAGCATAGATGCGATCGCAAATTATAGCTATAACATTAATGGCAAACTGACATCTGAACAAATTGATCAAAATAATGACGGCAGCATAGATGCGATCGCAAATTACAGCTACAATGCCGATGGTCAGTTAACAACCAAGAATTTTGACAAAAATAACGACAGTATCGTTGATGAAGTTACCACATATATTTACGATGCCAGCGATCGCCTCATATCTGAATACATCGATAATAATCATGATGGTGTCAACGATACTCTTGTCAGCTACACCTATGATGACAAAGGTCAACTTATATCTAAATCTATCAATGATGATTTAGTACAAGGTTTAACTCTCTACGGCACAAAAGGTAACGATAAACTCATTGGTGGTGCTGGTAACGACCAACTTTATGGTCTGAATGGTAATGATACCTTGATTGGTGGTGCTGGCGGTGATATTCTGAGTGGTGGCCGTGGCGGTGGTCATGATAAATTTGTTTTTCAACATCTAACGGATTCTCTACTGTCCAATTTTGATGTGATTAACGATTTCAATATCTGTTTAGATAAAATTGATGGGCCAAAAGCAGTTTCAGCCGCTAAAGTTGCCAATCTCGGTAAAATTAACACCCTAACTGAGTCTGAAATCCAAACCTTATTAAACAAATCTACTTTTGCTGCGAATAGGGCGGCGACGTTTAGCTTAGGTACGGGTAATGAGCAGCGGACGTTCTTAGCTCTCAATGATGCAACCAAAGGATTTTCAGCCACAACTGATGCCATTATTGAAATTACTGGCTTCAATGGAAACTTAACTTCGCTGTCAATCGTTTAATAGCAATTCACCATAAAACACAATACAGTAGGGACACAACATGTTGTGTCCCTACTCATTTGCAATCTGCTGTAAATAATGATGCAGACAAGAATGTTGTTAACTCCCACTTTAAAAATTATTTCTGGTGGTCAGACAGGAGCAGACCGCGCAGCTCTTGACTGGGCTATAGCTCATCAAGTTTTTCACGGAGGTTGGTGTCCCAAAGGGCGTAAAGCAGAAGATGGTATGATTGATGCACGCTATAATTTAACTGAAACATTATCATCTGAATATTCCCAGCGCACTGAATGGAATGTTCGTGACTCTGATGGAACTGTTGTATTTTCAATTTCTCCAGCAATTTTTGCAGGCACTTTATTGACTGTTGAATTAGCTAAAAAATATCAAAAACCATGTGTACATATATGTAGGAATTTAACTGATATAAATCCTGTCAGTCAACTTCAATTATTTATCTCGAAGTTCGCAATAGTGAATCTTAATATTGCTGGGCCAAGAGCATCAGATGAATCAGAGATTTATCAATTTGTGAGAGAAATTCTTGACCATGCTTTTTTAGCTTAGATATAGTTATAAATTTTGGAATGGCGATCGCTTATGATACAGGAGAGATTATCTGACCAATACGTTTGAGAATTTGCAAAACACTGTACAGTTCTTTTGTAGATGCAAATGGAGCGAAAACCCTTGACAAATCGTACTGTGGTGTATTTGTTTGCGTCACTTTCATAAATAAAATATCATCTCCATTCGTCACCATACCGAAAACAGGTTTATTCAGATTGGGATTAGCCATCAGGTAAGCCAGAGCTTGCGGTACAGCTGACCAAACTGAAAGCGTGGTTTTTTTCGACTCTAACACCATGACCCAGAACTGGTTTTGCAGCACTAAAACATCAATTCGTCCGCGCAGGACTTCCTCGCCATCATTCAATACCAGTTCCACGGATGACTCGGCCTTAATCCGAAAAGGAGGATCGTAAAACCCGGAAAGTGCAAGTAGTGGTGACACTAGTAATAACATGACTGTTCCTTCTAGTAAATCACCTCCAGCACGATGATATACGTACCTACGCCGCAGGACATCCACAGAAGCTTTTTCCGTTTCTGAAATTTCAGGCAATCTTTCATACCACTCCGTGAAAAATTGCTCATCCTCAACACGCACAAAACCGAATCGATTTTCTGCATCCAATAGAGTGGTAATCGCTTCTGTAATTGCTGTGGTTTGTGTCATTGGTTCTAAGCAACAGCTGCAAGACTAAAATCTGACTTTCTTAATTACGAACTAGGTTGCCGAGCGACTTGCCTTGAGCGCAGTCGAAAGGAGTCGAGGTACGAACTGCCATAAAACAAAGTCCACTTACATCTAAAAATGTCAAGTGGACTTGTTAACTATCTTTTAAGTGGATCCGAGCAGAGTCGAACTGCTGTCCAAATTGGGTATTTACCCACCGCTCATTCACAGGTTTAGCCTATCTAACCCTCAAGGCGGGAATCGTTCATTATCCCGAACGTAGGATGCTCTGATTTAATCTTAGCTAACAAGCCAACCAGAGAACGCTTGTTAGAGCATCCGTTGGGGGTTGGTCTCTAATCCTTAACGGAGTCAAACTAGAGACGCTCGAACCTTAAAGAGGCGTTTTAGGCAGCTACTAGAGCTTCCCGACGAGCAAATTTAACGATGTTATTCGCATTTACTTTTTTTTTGAGCCTTTGATTTGCGAGAGGAGACTCACTCTCGACCTGAATCACAGAGTAGCGTTCGCCAACCTGTCGAAACCGTTACGGACCCCTGTGGTTTATATTCCTATTATAGTTCGTAGTGCGGAAAATGTGTTACAAGATGACAAAGAAATATTAATCCTCATTCTGCACCCTTAACTGTCATGAGCCAGACAACAGGTGGTGTTCGTTGGACAATTCAAGATGTTGCAGCGTTACCCGATAACGAATGGATTCGTTATGAAATTATCGACGGAGAATTGTTTGTGACGCGATCGCCCCACCATAAACATCAGCAAATTACAGGTCGAATCTTTGCAGTCTTAGATGATTGGTCGTTAGATAGTGGTTTGGGAGAACCTTCCATTATGCCAGGACTGATTTTTTCGGACTCTGATAATGTAGCTCCCGATGTAGTGTGGGTGAGTTATGAACGGCTGGCTCAAATTCAAGATGAAGCAGGGCATTTTCGCGGAGCGCCAGAACTAGTAGTGGAAGTGCTATCTCTGGGAAAAGCTAATGAAGACCGCGATCGATTAGCTAAGTTGAAATTGTATTCGGTTCAGGGAGTGCAGGAGTATTGGATTGTTGATCGCATCACTCAAAGAATTGAAGTCTATCGGCGAGACAATGCTCAGTTAAAACTGGTGACGACATTGCTGGTAAATGATGTGATTACATCTCCGTTACTGCCTAACTTTGTCTGTGAAATAGCACGTCTTTTTGTGTCACGAGGTTAAGGATTCTGGAGATTAGATATTTTATAGTTTATTGCGATCGCCATGACTAACCAAATTCTGATTCAACCAGAAGAAATTGTTCATTTATCAGGTATCAGTTGGCATACTTACGAAAGTTTACTAAATGAACTGAGTATTAATCGTCGTCTTTGCTTAACTTATTATCGGGGTAATTTAGAAATTATGGTTCCTTCACCGGAACACGAACGTTATAAAGAAATTACTGGTCGATTTGTCGAAACTTTAGCGGAAGAATTAGAATTAGACATCGAGCCGCTTGGTTCTACTACTTTCAAAAAATTAGGATTAACTGGCGTAGAACCAGATAAATGTTTTTACATCCAAAATGTTAACTCTATTCAAGGTAAAACCAGAATTGATTTACAACAAGATCCTCCACCCGATTTAGTTGTAGAGATTGATATTACTAGCAGTTCCAAGGATCGTTTTGCAGTTTATGCAGAAATGGGTGTCCCAGAAATTTGGCGATATGATGGTAAATTATTTACTATAAATATTTTAGAAGATGGTAAATATATAGTCGTTGACGAAAGTTTAGCTTTTCCAAATTTGCCTTTAACAGAAATTGCAAATTTCTTGAAAAACGCTGGTAGCAAAAAATATTTTGAATTAGTTAAAGAATTTAGAGACTGGGTAAGAAATAAAATTATTAATAATGGATAATCGGTAATCATAACTTAATTTATTTCAATGAACCTCTACCGTTATGAACTGTTGGCTCAAATTCAAAATGAAGCGGGGCATTTCCGCAGGCGGATTGCCGGAATTAATGGTGGAAGTACTGTCTCCGGGAAAAGTCAATAAGGTGGACGTGCTACTACTATTATGTTAATTAGTATAAATACAAAATAATTACTGTAAAATGGCGTGAATATAGCCCGATTTACGTGATCACATCATTAAGCTGATCCTGGTGATCATTCTTTAAAGATTGTGGGAATACTAAACTAGAGTTCCTAATCATAATTTTTGTAAATCAACATAGTGTTTGAAAATCAAGCCAAGGCTAAAAAAATAGAAGCTTATTCAAATTATTATTCATTTGGTTTGAGCTTACATTAACTCTTGTCTAGTGAAAAAAATTTTGGTTCTTCATTACTTGTTATGCTAAAAACGTCTATAAATTAGCTCATATTCCTTACTGGGCAATGAATACAGCTTTTAATCTTTACGTTTGAGCTTTTGCGATAAAATCTAGGTTCTAACTGCCTAAAACCCTTGATTTT
>JBBSOP010000098.1:0-12004 GCA_038259655.1 Chroococcales cyanobacterium | reverse complement strand
TTTGAGTAGATGTATTAGTATCTGGCGTTTCACTCACAATCAAAACGCGGACAGCATAAACACCTTTGCAGGGTAAAAACTTATCGGTTGGTAGTTGCAGATTAGCGGTAGGAAAACCAATAGTTCTGCCTAATTGTTGACCTTGAACTACAACACCCATGAGAGTGTAAGGTCGCCCTAGTAAAAGGTTGGCGTTTTTAATATCACCACTTTCTAAAGAGTGGCGGATTAGTGAAGCGCTAATGGGAATATCTTGGGTAGGAGTGTCGTCGGCGTAAGTTTGCAAAGGAACGATAGTAACGGGAATTTGATAATTGGCAGCCAGCAATTGCAAATCTCTAGCAGTACCACGGCGCTGTTTGCCAAAACAAAAATCTTGCCCTACGCTAACTCGTTGGCATTGCAGTTGTTGCACGAGAATCTTTTCTACGAAGTCTTCAGGAGATAAAGCAGATAGTTCTTTGTCGAAGGGCAGTAGTACTAATTGCTCTACCCCAAGCGATCGCAATTGTTCAACTTTTTCATCCAACGGTGTTAACAAAGTACGGCGTTGTCCCGTAAAAAACTCTTGGGGATGAGGATGAAAAGTGACAACTGTGGAGTATGTATGTTCTTGATTTGTCAGTTGTTGATTTTCAGTTGACTGTGGATTACTTGCTACTGACAACTGACCACCACTGGGTAAGACTGGTTGAATAACTCTGTGATGGCCAAGATGCACACCATCAAATTTACCAAGAGCAACAGCAGTTGGTGTTAGCAGCTCTTTGGTCGAAGAAGCAACCCACACAGAACATCCATTTTGAGACAAATTTAGCACTTGGATTCTGGGATTTTAGGTTTGTTGAGCTATTAGCCACAAGCTAACTGGTGTAATGCAATAAAGGTAATTACGAATTACGAATTACGAATTACGAATTACGCGCAGCGGTACTAGTATGTCCTTCTGTTGTTGCAGCATTACCGTGAAGTAAGCTTTGGCGCTAACAGCTCTTGATCACCAATCTAATCTAAAATTGATGATTGCTTCGATAGCCACCTTTACCCAGAAAATTTGCTGATAGGAAAAGATTCTGATAAGGAAGCTGAGCCAAGAACCTGGAGCAGCATTCCTTCTCTTGCCATAATTGCACCAGGAAATTCCTTTGATGCCTGTTCCCCAATGCCATCCAAAAAGTCGTCATTGTGGGAGGGATCGTGGTGATAAATCACCAAGGTTTTAACATTAGCAGCTTTAGCCACTTTCACTGCTTCTTGCCAAGTAGAGTGTCCCCAGCCGATTTTCGGTGATGATGGTAAATGATATTCTTCATCAGTGTAAGTGGAATCATAAATCAAGATGTCCGCATTGCGAGATAACCACAAAACATTTTCATCCAACCGATCTGGAAAATGTTCAGTATCAGTGATATAAACAGCAGCACCACCGTGCCAGTTAACTCGATATCCGACAGCTTCACCTGGATGGTTTAGCGATGCCGTTTCTATGGTAATGTCATTGATATGTATAGGTTGTCCTGGCTTGATATCGTGAAAACTTAAATTTGCCTGCATAATCTGTAAGGGTACAGGAAAATTTGGGTGGAGCATTTGGTCATTGAGTCGCTGCTCTATGGTAGAACCATCGGGAGCGATCGCACCGTAAATATGAAAATGATTTCCCTTGACAAAACCTGGCACAAAGAAGGGAAAACCCTGCATGTGATCCCAGTGGGAATGGGTGAAAAATATATGACCTTCTATCGGCATTTGGGGCAATAACGATTGTCCTAAAACATGTAGCCCCGTGCCACCATCGAAAATTAAGCGTTGACCGCCCACTTGCATCTCAACGCAAGGGGTGTTTCCACCATAACGGAGGGTGTGTGACCCTGGACTAGGGATGCTCCCACGAACGCCCCAAAATTGCACAGTAAATTGGTTCTTTATCCTGGACATGGGTGTTGCTTGCTGGACTAAGCGGGCGATAAATAACACAAATGTTATTTATTTGGTTAAATCTATGCTGTTTTGCTGCATTTGAGCGAAATGGTGTTTATTGGTAAAACAACATACACTATTTAAGATTGGTTTTGTAAATGCAGGTGAGGTACTGTCAGACAGTTGCCTTAATTTGCGTCTGCGTAGGTGTATCATTAATATCAATAATGCTCCTACTTTATAGCCTAAATTTTGCGGTAATGCATTTAACTACACTTTGCGCTTTACACGTAGCTCAAATGATTTAGGGAAACTGAAACTCCCAATTTGACAATTGCTCCAGTCCATTAGCATAAGTAAGATTGTATTGTAATGGCGTAATGCTAATGTAGTTTTTACGGATTACATGCACATCAATAGGCACGTTTTGCGGCAGATTTAAACCTTCTGGGGGTTCCACATCTTCTAAAACTTCTCCAGTTAACCAATAGTAAGTTTTGCCACGAGGATCGACTCGCTGATCAAAAACATCAACATAGCGCCGTATTCCTTGACGGGTGAGAGTGACTCCGGCAATTTCTTCCCACTTAACAGCAGGAACATTGATGTTAAGTAACATCAAACTTGGTAGAGGTTTTAGTGCTAGTTGCTCCACAAGAATTTGGGCAAACTTAGCAGCCGATTGAAAGTCTTTAGATGTATGACTGGTAAGACTCAGCGCTATGCTAGGAATGCCTTCAATTAGACCTTCCATCGCCGCAGAAACAGTGCCAGAATAAAGAATTTCCGTTCCTAAATTTGCACCTTGGTTAATACCAGAGAGAACCAACTCAGGTGGTGACTCTAGTAAAGCCCACAATGCTAACTTCACACAGTCCGAGGGAGTGCCATCGCAAGCCCAAGCTTTGACAGCGGGATGAAAAATCGACTCGACAATTTCGGCGCGAATCGGTTGGTGCATGGTTAATCCATGTCCAGTTGCCGATCGCTCTCGATCTGGGCAAACTACAGTTACATGATGACCTGCTTCTGCCAAGCAGTTGGCTAAGGTACGAATACCTAAAGCAGAAATTCCGTCATCATTACTAATGAGTAATTTCATGGATCAATAGTCAACGGTCAACAGTCAATGGTCAACAGTCAAGGGACAATTGTCAATGTCTGTGATCACAAACACATAAAAAACTATGCTGGGGCATTGGGCATCCCTTCTCTGCGAGACGCTGCGCGCTCAGCGTAGCTATGCCGCAGGCTTTACGGCTACGCGGCAGTTGAGCGTAGTCGAAACTCAGGGCAAGTGGGCATTGGGCATGGGGATAAAGTTTATTGCCGTTTTCAATCAAGAAAAAAGCGATCGCAAAACCCAATCGCTTCTAAACTGGTAAACAGAAGTATAGTTTTGACTGGGGATTTGTCTGTTCCCTTTTAAGATTGACTAATGACTATTAACTAATAACTAATGACTAGCAATTTAGAGGCTCAACTTTTAGCACTACGCCAGGAAGGAGAAAAAGCGATCGCCGCCACTGATACCCTAGAACGTCTAGAAGAACTCAGAGTTAAATATCTGGGTAAAAAGGGGGAACTGGGGGCGCTGCTGCGAAGTATGGGTCAAATGAGTGCGGAGGAACGACCGAAAATTGGGGCGATCGCTAATACTGTCAAAGAATCGCTGCAAACTAGTCTAGACCAGCAACGTGCCGCTTTAGAAGCTGCACAAATTCGCTCCCAGCTAGAAGCAGAAACTTTAGATGTAACTATGCCGGGAGTTTTTTCTCCCCAAGGTCGGATTCATCCTCTCAATGGCATTATTGATCGGGCTTTGGATATTTTGGTGGGTATGGGCTACACCGTAGCGGAAGGGCCAGAAATGGAGACCGATTATTACAATTTTGAGGCTCTCAACACCCCCCCAGACCATCCTGCCCGTGATATGCAGGATACCTTCTACCTACCAGATGGAAATCTGTTGCGGACTCATACCTCATCAGTACAAATCCGTTACATGGAAAAAGAAGAGCCACCCATTCGGGTTATTGCCCCAGGGCGAGTTTATCGGCGAGACAATGTAGATGCTACTCACTCGGCAGTTTTCCATCAAATAGAACTGTTAGCAATTGATGAAGGACTGACATTTACAGACCTCAAAGGCACAATTAAGCTGTTTTTGCAAGCGATGTTTGGCGATTTACCAATTCGCTTTCGTGCTAGTTACTTCCCATTTACCGAACCGTCTGCGGAAGTAGATTTGCAGTGGAACGGCCGCTGGTTGGAAGTAATGGGCTGCGGTATGGTTGATCCAAATGTCTTAAAAGCTGTTGGTTATGACCCAGAAGTATATACTGGGTTTGCCGCTGGTTTTGGTGTAGAACGCTTTGCAATGGTGTTACACCAAATCGATGATATTCGCCGCCTGTACGCTAGCGATTTGCGGTTTTTGCAACAATTTTAATTTTTCAGTATTATCCTAATTGCGATCGCACTGCTAAATTTTTTCTCCACTGTCGTGGTTGATTTGGCATATTTCCAGATTAAAAAATCTGTTGAGGGTAATACTTATAGTTTTTGATACTATTGATGCGAGATAAACCACATACGTCAGACCAAACTCGTGTAATGCCCCATGCCGATTCCACAAGTTGTTCTTGACACAAACGTCATTATTACTGGCTTACGTTCCAAGCGGGGCAGTGCTTTTCGGATTTTGGAATTGCTGGTACGGGAGCGTTTGACATTCATCTTTCCCTACCGTTGGTTTTGGAATATCGAGAGGTTCTGTCGAGAGAGTTGTCAAATCTCTACCTCGATGCAACCAGCATTGAAGACTTCATCAAATTTCACTGTTCAGTGGCAACTCAACACCGCATCTTCTTCCTTTGGCGACCTTATTTGCCAGATCCTAAAGACGATATGGTGTTGGAACTAGCGGTTAAGGCGGGATGTGATAGCGTATTAACGTACAACATCCGCGACTTCGCTGGCATTAAGCAGTTTGGGATAAAAGCAATCACACCTGCGGAGTTCTTGAGAGATATTGGAGCATTGTCATGAGTCATCTAAATGTTCAACTTCCTGACTCTCTATACAAAAGCTTGCAGGCATTAGCTGAGCAAGATGGCATTTCAGTTGATCAATTTATCGCGACAGCAGTTGCAGAAAAGCTTGCGGCACTTATGACTGAAACCTACTTGGAAGATTTAGCGAAGCATGGAAATCGGAAGAAATACGAAGCAGTTTTATCTAAGATACCAGATGTTGAACCAGAGCCATACGACCAGTTGCCGTCAGCAGAAGAAGTCTAATATTTGTATTATTTGTTAGCTATTTTGACTTTCTCACAAGATTAGCATTGTAGCGATGCGGCATAACAAGGCGTTAGTGCGATCGCGCTGCTAAGGTTATCTTGATTGTTCTACTAATTATGTAGGCGATCGCATATCCAATTGCAAGGGATTTTTACCTTGTTTAACTAACTCTGGATTGTGACGGTACATTAGCTTACCATTGATTTATGTTAAATTTGAGTTCTGAATAGCTTAAGAACTGCCGTGACTTTTCAGACTATTTACCCCCACATAGAAAAAGTACAAGGTCAGCCAGCTTACTTGCAAAGGCTGCCTCGTATTCGTGTCGCTCAACTTGTCATGGATTATATGGCGTACGGCTGGTCGGTTGAGGAGATGTGCCGCCAGCATCCTTACTTACACCCTGCTGAAGCCTACGTAGCAATGGGCTATTACTTTGACCATCAGGATGAAATTGACAATGAGATTCACGATGAATGGAAACAAGCCCAGCAGTCGAAAATTCAGGCTCCAAACTCTCCGTTTGCCACAAAAATAATCTAGTAGTGTTTAGCTAATTTTACTTTAGGGACTACAACTAATGGATTGAGTACCATCAGTTGAAACTGAAAAATTTACCCTATATTCTGCTGGACATGTTTCAATTGAGTTACCGTTTCTAATTTGAATATCCTGTGAAAGTCGGCAACTCTGAAACTGGGCTTTTTCATCAAAAGATATAGATTGTTGAGCTTGGCAATAAAAATTAGATGAGCCTGAACTAGAACTGTAAACTTGCACTGTCATGTTTTGACCTAAAATGCAATTTGCTAATGACCCATTTGAATAATTAATAATTGTCCCTGACTCACATACAATCGATGCTTGAGCAGGTAAAGAAACAGCTAGATTAATTGTAAATAAACTCAGAGAAGAGGTTAAAAATGCAAAAGTTGGGTTAGAAAATTTCATAAATGAAAGACTGATTGAAAGATTGTAATTATTTTATTAATTTAATTATTTAAACTCCAATGGTTAATTCACTGAAAAACAAGTAAATCTAACTTTAAAATAGTTTAATATTTCACACTAACAAATCGAAGTATTGATGATCAGCTTTAATTCTTCTCAAACCTTGCAGTAGTAATATGAGATTTTACCAACAACAAATAAAATCAAGATAAAGGTAAAAAATACGGAGTAAATCAACCAGTATCAAGGAGCATTGTTTTATCCTGTGTATCTACAGTTTAAATATTAGAAGTTAATATTTAATCCTTATGTTGTGAAATGCCCTGACATGAGTTACATCTCAAGCAACTACCTGACTATTTTTCTTTCTGCCAAATATTGATACATTTGCCAACGAGTATCTACTTCAAATTGCGCCTGTTCTAACAACTGCTGGGCAACTTCGGGTTTACTTTTAGTTAGCATTTTAAAGCGATTTTCTTGATACATTGATTGTTCTACAAATTGTGTAGGCGATCGCATATCCAATTGCAAGGGATTTTTACCTTGTTTAACCAACTCTGGATTGTGACGATACAGCAACCACCGCCCTGATTCTATCAGTGCTTTTTGGTGATTCATTCCTGTACTCATGTTGATGCCGTGGGCTATGCAATGGCTATAAGCAATAATTAACGACGGGCCATCGTAAGCCTCTGCTTCTAAAAATGCCTTCAGGGTATGTTCATCTTTCGCACCGAGGGCTACACTCGCTACGTAGACATTACCGTAGGTCATGGCAATCAAGCCTAAGTCTTTTTTGGGTGCAGGTTTGCCACTGGCGGCAAATTTAGCTACCGCGGCGCGTGGGGTAGCTTTGGAAGATTGACCACCTGTATTGGAATACACTTCTGTATCCATCACCAAAATATTGACATTGCGACCACTAGCAATTACATGATCAATACCGCCAAAGTCGATATCATAAGCCCAACCATCACCGCCAATAATCCAAACGCTTTTTTTAACTAAATAATCAGTCAGGGATTGGAGATTTTTGACTTCGGCTACGTTTAGTCGAGCGATTTTTGATTTTTGATTTTGATCTAATTCTGTAGTTAAAATTTGATCTAAATTTTGTTTTAAAAGTGCTACCCTTTCGCGCTGTTCCCAAATATCAGCCTCAGATTTTTGTTCAGCAGTGAGGATGGAATCAACAAGTTTTTTATCTATTAGATGACTCAATTTTTGGAGTAATTCTGCGGCAAATTCTGTTTGTTTATCTATCGACAGACGAAAGCCCAAACCAAACTCGGCGTTATCTTCAAATAAACTATTTGACCATGCTGGGCCACGTCCTTCGGTATTTGTCGTCCAAGGAGTAGTAGGGAGATTACCACCATAAATTGACGAACAGCCTGTAGCATTGGCAATTACAGAGCGATCACCAAATAATTGTGTTAATAATTTTAAATAAGGTGTTTCGCCACAACCCGCACACGCACCAGAAAATTCAAATAAAGGTTCTTGTAATTGTTGTTGCCGAATTTGGTTTAATTTTAATTGTCGTCGGTCGGGATTGGGCAAATTTAAGAAATAATCCCAGTTTTTGCGCTCTTGCTCTCTTAAAGGCAACTGCTGTGCCATATTAATCGCTTTACGCAATGGTTCAGTTTTACTTTTAGCAGGACAGATATTTACACAAATAGTACACCCCGTACAATCTTCCGGGGCAACTTGAATAGTAAATTTTTGGTTAGCAAAGTCTTTATCTCTGGTATCAGTTGATTTGAAGGTAGGCGGCGCATTGATTAACTCATTTGGTTGATAAGCCTTGGCACGAATGGCGCTATGAGGACAAACCATAACGCATTTACCACACTGTACGCAGATATCCGGCTCCCATACAGGTATTTCTTGGGCAACGTTACGTTTTTCCCATTTCGCTGTACCAGTGGGAAAAGTCCCGTCGGCTGGTAGAGCGCTAACAGGTAATGTATCACCTTGCCACTCTATAATTCGCCCCAGCACTTGCTGCACAAATTCAGGGGCATTAACAGAAACAGGAGATTGCTGAAGAATAGTACTACTGGTTTGACTGGGTACATCAACCTTATGCAAGTTAGCAAGAGTGTTATCTACAGCTTGCAAGTTCATTTGCACAACTTCTGCCCCTTTCTTACCATAAGTCTTTTTAATCGCTTGTTTAATTTTGGCGATCGCTTCTGCTTCTGGTAAGACACCCGCTAAAGCAAAGAAGCACACCTGCATAATGGTGTTAATTCTTCCCCCCATGCCACTTTCACGGGCAACTTGGCTGGCATCGATGACGTAAAATTTTAGATGCTTGTCAATAATTTGCTGCTGTACTTTTAAAGGTAAATATTCCCAGACAGTATCAGCATTGTATGGACTGTTAAGCAGCAAAGTTGCCCCATTCACAGCAGCTTGTAAAACATCAATGCGTTCTAAAAAGCCCCAGTGATGACAACCGATGAAATTAGCTTTGTCAATCAGGTAGGTGGAACGAATTGGTTGGAGGCCAAAGCGCAGGTGAGAAACAGTAATTGAGCCGGATTTTTTGGAGTCGTAAACAAAGTAGCCTTGGGCGTAGTTATCGGTTTCTTCACCAATAATCTTAATTGAGTTTTTGTTAGCCCCAACTGTACCATCTGAACCTAACCCGTAAAACATTGCCCGAACGACGTGATCGGGTTCGGTGGAGAAGTTAGGATCAAATTCTAGGGATGTATGGCTAACGTCGTCATGAATGCCAATGGTAAAGTGATTTTTCGATTGAGGTTGGTTGAGATTATCGAAGACACCCTTCACCATTGCGGGGGTAAATTCTTTAGAAGAAAGACCATAACGGCCACCAACAATTTTGGGAAAACGAGCAATTCTGCCACTTCCCCTTTCATCAAATACTTCATGGATAGCAGTTACAACATCTAGATATAATGGTTCGCCAGCGCTACCTGGTTCTTTGGTACGGTCAAGAACAGCGATCGCTTGTACACTGACAGGCAATACTGCCACAAATCTTTCCACATCAAAGGGGCGATAAAGTCGCACTTTTATAACTCCCACTTTTTCACCATGAGCGTTGAGGTAATCTACTGTTTCATGAACGGTTTCACAGGCTGAACCCATCAGTACAATGACGCGCTTAGCATCGGGTGCGCCGTGGTATTCATAAATTTGGTAATGTCTACCTGTAAGCTCCCCAAATTGATCCATCAGCCGCTGAACAATCGCGGGACAGGCGCTGTAATAGGGGTTAGCGCCTTCACGGGCTTGAAAGTAGACATCAGGGTTTTGGGCTGTACCGCGCATTACAGGGCGATCTGGGGTAAGGGCGCGATCGCGATGAGCTTGTACTAGATAGTCAGGAATGAGCGATCGCAAATCTTCATCTGACAGCAATTTCACCTTCTGCACCTCATGGGAGGTACGAAACCCATCGAAGAAGTGCATGAACGATACTCGCGCTTCTAGAGTCGCTGCATGGGCAATCAAAGCAAAATCTTGACTTTCTTGTACCGAGGCAGAACACAGCAAAGCAAAGCCAGTGGCACGAGCTGCCATCACATCGCTATGATCGCCAAAAATCGAGAGGGCGTGGGTAGCCAAAGAACGTGCAGCGACATGAACCACGGCGCTAGTTAGTTCCCCAGCAATTTTGTAGAGGTTAGGAATCATTAACAATAATCCTTGAGATGCTGTAAAGGTGGTACTCAAGGAACCCGTTTGTAATGCTCCATGCACAGCCCCAGCGGCTCCCCCTTCACTTTGCATCTGGATGACACTGGGAATTGTCTGCCAGAGGTTAGGACGGCCTTCTGCTGACCAAGCATCTGCCCATTCACCCATTGCTGAAGACGGGGTAATGGGATAAATGGCAATCACCTCATTTAATTTGTAAGCAACACGGGCGACAGCCTCATTACCATCAATGGTTGCAAAGGTTTGGTTCATGATTTTTCTTCCTGTCTCACTTTTTATCAATTGCTTGGTCTTCTAAACTGCGTGAAGAGAAGAGTTAGAAATAGCCAAAGCCAGGAAGTTAGTGTGTTATACCAATTCGTACCTCGGCTTACTTCGACTACACTCAGTACAAGTCGCTCGGCAACCTAATTCGTAATTACGAAAGTCGGACAGAATCTAGGTTTATAGGTTTGAATCTGTTACCGAATTTTAGAGAATTGGTGTGATGTTTTTTACCTTGAAGTGCCAACAGAAAATTGCTGAGTTAAAAAAAGAAATCTCTTCCTTAACTCAAGCTTTCTGAAGTTTGCCACAGAGGGAAACTGACACTAGTTACCTGTGTCGGTATACCCTTCTACAGCACTGGCTCCTGTTTGCAACTTCTCTCTAGCTTTGGCTATGGAGTAGAACTCAGCACTACTGAAATTCAATATTGACTTAAATGATTTTTTTGAGGGCTTTCGGCTATTAATTGTAATTTCCAGAAATGCGTCTTCTATGAGTGTCTCATCCCCATTAATCTATCTATTAATAAGTATTAATGATGTACTCAAAATCTGAAGTGATTAGCTGAAGCGACTTACAGATAAATTATGCATTCTTGTGGGGTAGAGGTTCGGGATATTTTATATTTTTATTTTCTGGAAATAATCAGTTCATTAATATGCAATTATCAAATATTAAATAAATAAGAATATGTATAATTTTGTAGCAATTTTATTAAAATTATGAATAATTTGAGGTAGATATTTTGGCATTGCCAACTTACTTATAGGCATTGTCAAAAAGTCGCCCCGTCAGGGCTTGTTGAATGGGGCATTGACAATTTTTTCCCCTGCCCCATGCCCCAAATTATGTCATCTCTTCATGCTCATGGGAATGCTGCCCAGAATCTTTGTTCTGACGATTTTGCCAATGTATATACAGCAATACAGCCCCAATGATTGCAAAAACTATATTTAGCCAGAATGTATAATCTATTTGAAAACGCACGATTTCAGCCAGATTAGTTCGTTCGGTGGGCAAGATGCCAAAAATAGAAAATATTCCATGTACACTCACACCAGCAGCCACCATACAAACATAAAGCAAACCTGAAAGATAAGCTGCATACTTCCAGCCGTAGTATTTAGCTTGCAAATAAACCACAGTCGCCGCTACTAAGTCAGCACCTAAAAAGCTCATTACTCCACCAAATGAAGCATTTTTACTCCAAAGCATGGCGGCTAAAGGGACATTTCCCATTGAGCCAATGAAGGTAAAAAAGGCAATAATCGGTGCGATCGCGGCATTCTCTAAGACTACTAAAAAAGATGGTGCATTGTTACCCGTGTGCAGAAATAGGGAATCCCAAAAGCTTTGAGGCACAAACACAGAAATAAATCCGGCAACAGTAAAACCAAATAATATTTCTTTGTATGCCATCTTCCATTCCATGAAAAATGCATCTGCGATCGCTTGCCATCCTGATCGTGAAGTTATTTTGTCCCACCAGCTTTTCCTTCCTTCATCAGACATGTTATGATCCATGCCTTCTTGGCTTTGCTGTTGTTCAGCATGATCACGGGCAAATTGAGCTAGCTGATCAGGAAACCAAAATTTGGTAATCACATAAGCATAGACAATCATCAAGATCCCCAGCAGAAAATTACCAACTACAAAATGCCAACTGAGTAATACCCAAAGAACGATGCCCAGTTCAATGACTAAATTAGTCGAAGCAATAGACATCTCCAAAATAGTAACATTGTGTGGTAAAAGAACATCAGAGAGTTTTTTTATACAGAAATATGAGCGACATACTAAACCATATTGAAGACAACCCTAAAGAAACAAAGCGGTTAATTGGTCTGGAGTATGAA
>JBBSOP010000097.1:0-12007 GCA_038259655.1 Chroococcales cyanobacterium | reverse complement strand
CGGCGAGCTTTGCGGGCTGCTGGCAAAGCGAAAGGTCTACCACAACAAACAGTGGAAGAACTTGTAGAAACGATGGAAGAGTTCTACAAATCTGTATTCGCACCAATTACCGAAGATACCCTAGCTGGTGGACTTTCTAATACTATTGCTGGCAGAGTTTGCAACTTTTTTAACTTTAATGGTGGTGGTTACACAGTAGACGGTGCTTGTTCTTCTTCACTCATTGCCGTTGCTACTGCTGCTACAGCCTTGGCTAACGGCGACCTTGATCTTGCCTTAGCCGGAGGCGTTGATATTAGTCTAGATACCTTTGAACTGATTGGATTTGCCAAAACAGGGGCGCTGACTGGTCAAGACATGACTGTTTATGACCGTCGTGCTAGTGGTTTTATACCCGGAGAAGGTTGTGGCTTTGTCGTCTTAAAGCGCTTGGCAGATGCTCAAGCTAATGGTGACTATATATATGCGGTGTTGAATGGTTGGGGTATATCATCTGATGGCAAAGGTGGAATTACAGCCCCCTCAAAAGTAGGTCAATCTCAGGCATTGCGCCGTGCTTATGACCGAGCAGGTTATAGCCCCCACAAACTTGATTTTATTGAAGGACATGGTACAGGCACTCCAGTAGGCGATCGCACTGAAATTGAAGGTATCACCTTAGCTATGAGTTCTGATGGTGAATTAGCGCCTCGTTCTTGTGGTGTTACTTCCTTTAAATCTCTGGTAGGACACACCAAAGCTGCCGCAGGTGTTGGCGGCTTTATTAAAGCAGTCATGGCCGTCAATCAGAGAGTTATCCCACCTACAGCAGGCTGTAAAGACCCTAACCCCGTATTCGATAATTCTGCTCAGTGCCTTTATCCTATTATTCAAGGAGAAATCCGCAAAGCCTCTGATGATTTGGTAGCTGGTGTTTCAGCGATGGGATTTGGCGGTATCAACTCCCATGTCACCCTTTCTTCTGGTCATGCACCTGCCCCTCATCTCAAACCCAGCCTTCCTGAAAGAGCGTTGCTAGTTTCTCACCAAGATACAGAAGTATTTGTCTTGAGTGCAGAATCTGTACCAGCACTACTGCACCGGACTCAGACAGTGATTAACCAAGCCACAGGTATGAGCCTAGCTGAACTTGTCGATTTGGCTGCCCAACTGGGACAAGAAACAAAGTCTTCTGAATCTGTCCGGGCGGCGGTGATTGCTGGTACTCCCAAAGAATTAATAGCATGTCTCCAGCAACTCGAACAGATACTGAATGACACTCCCCCTGCTCCAGGAGAAGTTAAAGTTAACCCCCAAAAAGACATTTGGATCGCTAACGCACTTAAGCGTCATCGTGTGGCTTTTCTGTTCCCCGGTCAAGGATCACAAAAATTGAATATGGCTCGGACTTTAGTAGAACGTCATGCTTGGGCAAGGGAATTGCTGCAACAAGCAGATAATTGGCTCACAGAAGCGGGATTTGAACCAATCAGTGAGTTAATTTATCGTCCCCTAGACCGTGCTGCTAATCGAGAACAAGTCCAAGACTGGTTTAAGAAACTGACTGATATTGCACCCGCAGCTATCTGCTTTGTTTCTTTACTTTGGCAGCGATATCTAGAACGCCTAGGAATTAAGCCAGTTGCCATCGGAGGTCACAGCTTGGGCGAACTCACAGCTTTTCAAGCAGTAGGAGCTTATGACGAAAAAACCCTGTTATGTTTTGCTGCTATGCGTGGAAAAGCTATGGCAGCTAAGAACGAAAATTCCGGCACAATGGCAAGTCTAGCTTGTTCTTTGGCAACTGCTGAGAGCCTATTACAAGGGATTCCGGGCTATGTAGTTGTAGCTAATATTAACAGTCCAATGCAAACTGTAATCTCTGGTGAACGAACCAGCGTAGAAGCAGTAATTAAACGTGCGGCTACTCAGGAAATCCAAACTCGCCTTCTACCAGTTGCTAACGCCTTTCATTCCCAAATGGTTGCACAAGCATCTAAATATCTGCGTGCCAATGCACCAATTCCAGAGAAACTTACCCAAAGCTTATTACCTCTATTTTCCAGTATTAACGGAAAGCAAGTCCAGCCTGGAAGCAATCTGAGGGAATACTTCGCTACACAAATGATCTCACAAGTAGACTTTGTTTCCTTAGTGAAAGCGATCGCTCCCCAATGCGATTTGATCATCGAGGTGGGACCTGGAAAAGTGCTTTCTGGATTGGTAGAAGTAACTAGCACCGCCAATCATCCCTGGTGTTTTTCTGTGGAATCCCAGGCGGGATGCGATCGCGATCTCAACACTTTGTTAGGTAGCTTTTTTGTTCAGGGTGGTGAAGTTAATTGGACAGCACTTTACGAAAATCGTCTAGTACGTCCTTTTATACCAGCATCACAGCTTCTGTTCATTGACAATCCTTGTGAGCGACCCTTCCCAGAGTCATTAGAGCAAATTACAGAAGTTATGCATACTACCAGTGTGCCAAACATATATATACCAGAACAAACCAACGAAGAATTTTTTGATACCTTATCTGCTTATTTCTCGCAACGTAGTTCGTTTTTAGCCGAGTTGATTCGAGCCGATATTGAAACCTTGCCAATTCTGTCAACCATTCACCAAGAGAATACATAATGAATAGCCAAAATTTCGCACATCACCAGATGAACGACGAACTTACCAAACTTCTGACTAATTACTTTAGTCAACGCGGTTCATTTTTAGCTCAAATTATTCGCGCCGATTTGCAAAGCTTGCCACATTTGACAAAGCAAATTCATCAAGCCCAAACAAATGTTAATGGTCAAGCTAAACATCATGTTACCAATATTGAGCCTACCAGGGTTCCCCATCCAGTCGTACAACAGCCACAAGTAACAGTTTCTTCTCAACCAGTCATAGATATAGATGTAGAAGCGATTCTAGTAGACTTGGTGGTTAAGCAAACTGGATATCCTTCAGAAAGCATTGGACTCAATGCCAAATTGCTCGACGATTTGAATTTGGATTCCATCAAAGCTGGGGAATTGGTTGGTGCTGCTGCTAAAAAATTTGGTGTGGCAGGTGTGCTAGATCCCTCGACCTTGGCAAATGCCACCTTAAAAGAAGTTGCTGAGGTGATTCGCTCTGCCCTGCCAGAGCAGCCAACTAACAAGACCGTAACAGTTACTCCCCGCGACTCTCAAATTGTTGAGAAACCTTGGGATGTCTCTAAACTACTATTGAAGTTAATAGAAGAGCAGACTGGATTTCCACAAAACACCTTGTCTATGGACTTGCGTCTACTGGATGACCTCAACCTCGACTCCATCAAGGCCGCAGAATTAGTTGCTACTGCGGCTAAACAAGTTAATGTGGGAGGTATTGTTGACCCTTCTACCTTGGCGAATGCTACTTTAGCCGACGTGGTTGCGGCACTTGAGCAAGTTCAACCTGTAAAGCAGCCAGAAGTTAAGACACCCACTCCTGTAAATTTACCGTCCCTACAGAGTTCTAAAGCTGTAGCGACTAACTCTTTTAATTGGGTACGCAATTTCACTATAAACTATGTAGCTAAAAATGCTCCCAAACGGGATAAATATGATTGGTCAAAAGCCCAGATTTTGATTGTAACTGATGAAGTGGAAAGCAAAATAGCGAACTGTTTGAGTGAACAATTACTCTTGGCCGGAGCACAGATAAAAAAAGTCACCTATCAGGAATTATTGGTAGATAACTCTGTTGTAAAAGAAACTATTTCTCATTATATTGCCGTACTGCCTGATTCTGAGTCAGCACAAAAATCTTTACCATTGGCACAGATGGTAGCAAGGCTCAAGAGTATTTGCACTGCTATAACCAACGCTTGTGTTGCCTATGTCCAGTTTGGTGGCGGTCGTTTTGGTAGTGGTTCTCAAACCATGAATCCAGAAGTATGTTGTGGTGCTGGATTTGCCCGTAGCTTGCACTTAGAACGCCCAGATTTACAGGTACGGGTGGTAGACCTAGCCCTAGAAATTGAGCCAAACCGTGCGGCTGAGTTAGTGATCAGCGAACTTTCAGGTAATGAAGCGATCGCCACTGTGGGTTATGATGCTGATCTCCTTCGCTTAGTACCCCAATCTTGTTTACAACAGCCTGCCAACTACACTCAACGAACACTTTCCTGGTCAGAGCAAGATGTCATCCTAGTTACTGGTGGAGCAAAGGGCATTACTGCTGAGTGCGCTTTGGCTCTAGCCCAAGCCACTGGTGTAAAAATGGCTTTAGTTGGTCAATCTCCTGCTCCCACTCCAGGACAACCCCAGAACGAAATAGCACAGACCTTAGAGCGATTCCAAGCTGCTAACTTGACTTGTAGTTACTACTCTTGTGACATTACTCAGGCTGAGGCAGTTAATCAATTAATCGCAAAAGTTACTAATGAAATCGGAATAATTACAGGGGTAGTACATGGTGCAGGCTTGAACACTCCCCGTCGAGTTGAGCAGGTGAGCCTAGAGACTGCCGTGGCAGAAGTTTCTCCCAAACTTCTCGGTGCTTACAATTTGTTACAAGCCTTAGCCTCAGCACCACCCAAACTATTTGTTGGCTTTAGCTCCATTATCGGAGTCACGGGAATGCCTGGGAATGCTTGGTATGCCTTTGCTAATGAATCTTTGGATATTATGCTGCGCCACTTTGAGAGTGAGTATCCCCAGACCCAAGTTATTTCCCTGGCCTATAGCGTTTGGGGTGAAGTGGGCATGGGAGCCAAAATGGGAAGTGTGAAACACTTAGAGCGCATGGGTATTGACGCTATTTCCACTCAAGAAGGAGTCGGTCGTTTCTTGAAGTTGTTTGAATGTGACCCTGGCGTGAAACAGGTAATCATCGCTGCCCGCTTGGGAGGACTTGATACTTGGTCGCCTGCACCTGTTTCTACTGCTGCTAAATTGCGTTTCATCGAGCAGGTTCTGTATTTAGAACCTAATGTAGAGTTGACAGCTAGAACTAACTTGAGTGTAGAGCGGGATTTGTATGTTCAAGACCACATCTGGCGAGGGTCTTACCTGTTCCCCACAGTCTTTGGTCTAGAAGCTATGGCCCAGGCTACCGCCTACGTCACTGGTAGCACCCAACTACAAATTATTCGCATTGAAAACATCTCTCTCCAGCGTCCAGTAGTAGTTAACCCAAATACAGGGATAGAAATTGAACTCCACGCCGAGGTGATGGAAGTCGATGTCAACGGAGAACAAAAAGTTAAAGTTGGGATTCGTACTGAACAAACAGGCTTTACAACCGACCACTTTGCCGCCATCTTCGTCCTAGGTCAACCAACTTTAGGTACACAGTTAAAACCAGAACTAGGGCAAGCACTGACTTTAAATCCTCAAATTGATCTTTACGGAGACTTACTTTTCCAAGGACCACGCTTCCAACGCATGGGTGAAATTTTATCACTCAGTGAGAAAAACAGTGTTTTCCGTTCCTATGTGCGCCCTGTATCTGACCTGTTGACAGAAAGCTTTGGTTCTAGTCAAGGTGATTATCTCTTGCTTGGCGATCCTTACTTCCGGGATGTGTTACTGCAATCTGTACAATTGACCATTCCCCAGGATATCTGTTTACCAGTCCAGATTGGCAAAATTGAATTTTTCCAAAATTCCAGCCCAGATGCAAGTGAGCGATTAGTTACAGTCCTCCTACTAAAACGAGAAGGCCGCGAATATATCAGTGAAGTGTTTACCACTGATATCCAAGGATACATCTTGGAACGATTAACTGGCTATCGACTGCGGATTCTTGAAGAACATCCTACCAACCCCACCGCAGCTGAACTGGCTAATCCCGAAACTCGCGATCGCCAGCAACTCAAACAAATACTAAATACTACCTTCCAAGAGTTTGGTTTAAACCAGCCAGCCGTAGCCCTAGGATATGCCCCCAACTTACAAGCACAATCAAAAGAGCAACGGCGTCAGCAAGAACACCCAATTGTTGCTCAAGCCTTGAAAGTTAAATTGGGATTGATGCCAGAAGCAGAAATCAAATTTGGTATTCAGACTCTAGATTCAGGGAAACCAGAGTTGACTGGTGCCAGTGTCGCTGGACTCAACTTATCTTTATCTCATTGCGATCGCTATTGTCTGTGTGTTGTGTCTGAAACTCCTCAAGGATGCGACATCGAGTCGATTAACCACCGTACAGAGGATGACTGGATAGCACTACTCAGTGCCAAGCGCAGCCGTATAGTAGACGAATTGGTAAATAAAGGCGACACACTAGACAGAGCCGGTACTAGAATTTGGTCGGCATTAGAAGCAGTGCGTAAAGCATTCAATGGGAGTAATCCAGAGTTCTCCATCGTCGCGCAACAAAGAGACAGTATACTGCTTAAGGCTCAGACGACTGAAGGTGAGTACTTCGTTGTGACAGTACCGATTAAGCTTACCCGTCCCCCAGAACGGATGGTAGCCATTTTAGTTACCCAACCTCAACCACAGGTAGAATCATCGTCCATCTTGCCTCAAACCAGTGAAATTAATCGCCATAGCACACGCTACACCCAAGATGGGCCTCAAGGACAACTAGCTTACGAACAACGTTTTCAAGTCAGTTTTAAAGACAGTGGTAGTATTAGTCGCCACGTTTACTTTTCACAATACTTTCGGTGGATAGGCAAGATCCGCGAACTACCGATGGAGAGTATCGCTACACAGATGCTATCCGACTTTTTAAGCGGTGATTGGGGGATGGTAACTAATGCTGTGAGTCTGCGAGTTTTAGGAGAAGCCACTTCCTACGATGTGTTGCAAGCGCGAGCCTGGGTAGGCAATGTAGTCGGTTCATCATTTGACACTTATATTGAGTTTTGTCGAGTACTATCCGATAATTCTCTAGAGCGACTAGCGATCGCAGAAGTGAAAGCGACTTGGGTACGTCTGGTTAGCTACGGTGTACCCTCACCTATGCCTTTCCCACCTTATCTTCAGGAATATCTGGATCGATTTGCGGCCAAGGAGCCAGCCACTCTAGACTTGAGACAGCCAGAAATTCTCCCTCTACCACCTCTACCATCTAGCTTGGCTCAACTAAATAGCGGCTCGATAATTTATGAAGCTCCTACTTCCTTAAACCGTTATGGTAGATTACTCCGGTCTGAAGCTTTCCAAACGACTCTAGAAGAATCGAACTTAGTAGGTAACGTCTACTATGGCAATTACTTTATCTGGCAAGGACGAATTCTCGATCTTTTCTTATACTCAGTCGCACCTGAATACCTACGAGTTTCTAATCCCCGTGGTGAAATAGTTTGTCTCTACAGCCGCATGGACTACTTGCGAGAGGCAATGCCCTTCGATAAGATTCGCGTCTTTCTCTATGTGAAGTCAGTTTCCCAATTTGGCGCTGTGTTTAACTTTGAGTTCTTTCGAGAGCAAGCCGATGGCAGTATGGAGAAACTCCATGTTGGGCAACAAGAAGTAGCTTGGATGACTCGACTAGAGAATGGCACTCCTGTAACAGCAAATTGGCCATCAAAAGTCATACAAGCACTAACAGAAATGCCCCTTGTAGAGCTAAAACAAAAGGTTGCACTGTAAATAGACTCATTTATTTTGAAGCAGTAGCCAAATATTTGGCTACTGTTTTTTTGGGATCAAATTTGGGGATAAAGTAAATCATTATTAAGACAACAGATACCTTGCATAAAATCATAAGTTTCATCTGACTAATATTTAGGCACTAAAAAACAAATAGATTGCAGTTTACAAAAACGGTACAAGATTTAGCTGCAATTTCTAACAATACAACCACAACAAAATTTGGCAATGAACAACAATCAATCTTTAGAATATGATGTCGTAATTATGGGCGCTGGTTTTGCAGGTCTTTGCCAAGCCAGACACTTAATGCTCAAAGTTCCTAATATCAAAGTTGCCTTAGTTGACCCCAGACCAGAAAATAGACCCGAAAACGATCTCAAAATTGGTGAGTCAACGGTCGAAATCGCCGCCCTCCTAATTTGTAAAGAGTTAGGACTCCACGACTACATGATTGAAAATCATCCACCCAAAGCTGGATTGAATTTTCATTGGCCAAAACAATCAGGTAACACCGCAACTATCGACGATTACTATCACGTTTGGATCAACCGTCAGCCTCCTGTCCCTACTTTTCAAATTAACCGCGCTAAGTTTGAGCGCGATTTGCTCAAAATGAATCAGGAGATGGGAATTAAGTTCTACAATGGCCGCGTGTTGGATGTTGATTTAACTCCCGGTGATACCATTAAAACACTCAAGGTCAAGCTTGATAGTGAACAGATAGAATTAAAAGCCAAACATGTTATTGATGCCGCAGGTCGTAGGTTCATTGTTGGCAAAAAGAAAGATAATCTTTTAGTTGGTCCAGAAAACCTGTTTGGTTTGAACAATGGTTCAGCTTGGGTGCGCGTTAAAAATGTAGACCGCACACTGTTCCACAGTGGTTACGATCCTCTAGGAACTACTGTCAGCCACTACTATGCTACTAATCATTATTTTGGACCTGGTCATTGGCTGTGGATGATTCCTATTGATACTAAAGCTAAGGAACTATCCATTGGTGTTATGCATCATCACGATGTCATTCCAGCAGATACTATCAATACTAAAGAGAAGTTTTATGCTTTTTTGAAGGCCAATCATACCGTTCTCTATAATATTATCCAAAGTAGTGAGAACGTAGACTTCAATTATTTGTCTAAAGTACCCCATAAAAGTAAAACCCTGTTTTCTGCCGATAACTGGTATGTGATTGGCGATGCAGCTTGCATTTTCGATGCGTTTTATTCCTTGGGAACAACCATGATTACTGTCGCGATTGAAAGCGTTACAGAAATTATCCGCGCTAAACTTGCAGGTGAGGCTGATGCTGAGGAAAAAAGGTCAACTTATAACGAATTTAATCTTGCTTTCGTTGATAGCGTTAATACCTTTATCCGCGATCATGCTAAACAATTGGGTCATGCCAGTATTATGAGTTGGCGGATTTATTTTGAGTACATGTGGTGGTTTGGTATCCTGGTGCCAATGTACATTGGCAAATGGCATTTACATCCCCAATTTTTGCGTGAATTTATTGGACCTTTCCGTTCTTATTTAAATGGAATTTTCCCGGATGTTTATCAACAGTTGAACAAACTGGTAGACAGAGGCACTAATATCGGTTTGATGGATGCTGTCCGAGCAGATCAATTAATTGGAGATTACTACACCTTCAAGCACTTTGAGGATTTTTTGGAAAATACTAAGTTTGAACCTCAGCGTTGCAATATCTATACCAGCATGAAACACTCTTTCTTTTACATTGCTGTTTGGTATGTGATCTTTCAATGGAAAGCTTTTGGACTGGGTGGTTTGCTCAAACCCAAAAATCTCTACTATATTTTCAAGCTTTTGACTCAATCAGGCATATCTGCAATGGGTGAAGCCCGTCACAAATTCCAAACCAGAGGCTTACCTAGCAACAGTGCAGTTGAAAGTATGCGCCAAGAGTTTAAGACTTACCAATATCAACCTGAGCCACAGCCTTGGAATGTAGAAGTCTCATTGGTAACACATCAAGACTTGGTCGCCAGTCAAGATAAGATTTTACAGAGCTAAACAATAGTCATCGGAGCGGAAAATACTTTAATTTGCCAACGGCTAAAGCTAAATGAATAATTTAGGTTTTAACTCCTGGTGACTATACATCCTTCCTCAAATTATTTGCTAAATTCATCCTGAAAAAGAAGTTAATAAGGAGTTAATAATGCATACAACCGAGTCTTGTGAGTATGATGTCGTCATTATGGGTGCTGGTTTTGCAGGTTTGTGCCAAGCTCGACACCTGATGCTAAAAATCCCAGGTATCCGGGTTGCCTTAATTGATCCTCGTCCGGAAGAACGGTCGGATAAAGATTTAAAAATTGGTGAATCAACAATCGAAATTGCTGCTCTTTTTCTGGCTAAGGAATTAGGCCTTCATGAGTACCTGATTGAAAACCATGCACCTAAATCTGCACTGAGCTTCCATTGGCCAAAAGACCCCGCTCAAACTGAGAATCTTGACGACTACTTTCATATTTGGTCTAATCGACAGTCTATCATACCATCTTTTCAAATTAACCGTGCCAAGTTCGAGCAGGACTTGCTGCAAATGGATAAAAAGATGGGTACGGTTTTCTATAACGGACGTGTACTAGATGTGGATCTGACTCCTAAAGATGCTATCAAGACTGTTACCATCAAAGTCAACAATGAACAAATAGAACTAAAAGCAAAACATGTTATTGATGCCGCAGGTCGCAAGTTTATCATTGGACGCAAAACTGACAATGTGATCTTTGATCCAGAAAACATGATGGGGCTGGATACTGGTTCAGCTTGGATGCGAGTAAAAAATGTGGATAGGACTATCTTTCATAGCGGATATGATCCATTAAACTCATCAACCAGTCATTATTACTCTACCAATCACTATTTTGGTAACGGTCACTGGCTATGGATGATTCCTATTGATACCAAGTTAAAGGAACTATCTATTGGTATCATTCACCATCATCAAGTACTTCCCTCTAAACTGGTTAATACAAAGGAAAAATTCCAGCAGTTCCTTAATGACAATCACAAAATTCTGACCAATATCATTGACAGTGGTGAAGTAGTTGATTTTAATTACTGGCCTAAACTTTCTCATAGAAGTAAAACTCTGTTCTCTCCCGATAATTGGTATGTCCTTGGTGATGCTGCTTACATTTTCGATGCCTTCTATTCCTATGGAACAACAACTATTTCTCTGGCAATTGAGAGCGTGACAGAGATTATTCGCGCTCAACTACTGGGTGAGGCAGATGTTGAGCAGAAACGGTCAGCTTATAACGAGTTCAACTTGGCTTATGCACGTAGCGTTAACTGTCTCTATCGCGGTCATGCTCAACAGTTAGGTCATGCGAGTGTGATGAGTTGGCGGATTTATTTCGAGTATATGTGGTGGTTCGGTGTACAAGTGCCTATGTATGTTGGTAAATGGCATTTGGATTTAACTTTCATCCCCATATATTTAAAGACCCTTAACGGGAATATAGATGGACTATTCGCCGATTTGTGCAAACAATTCAATCAACTGGTAGAAGAGAATGCAAATATTGGGTTGATGGATTGTTACAGATCTGATCAATTGCTCAGTGGTTATCACACCGGAAAACACTTCGATGACTTTTTAGAAAATACAAAATTTGAGCCTCGTCGTTGTAATGTTTTTGCCAGCTTAAAAGCCACCTGCTTTTATGTTGCTATCTGGTATTTGATGTTCCAGTGGAAAGGTTTTGGGATAGCAGGTTTGCTGAAACCACGAAATATTTATCACTTCTTCCGATTATTAGCATTGTCAGGTCAGGCTGCAATAGGGGAATTAATTTATAAGTTCAATACTAGAGGTTTGGCTGCTAATACTGAAATGGAAGAAATGCGCCAAGAGTTCACCCAAAGTTATAAATTTCGCCCAGAACTACAGCCTTGGATTGAGTCAAAAAACACCCAGGCTAGTTCTAATGATGCAGATGTAAATCAAATTTTGGAAGTCGCCGAACTACGATGAATTGATCTCACATAATCAATAACACATCTCCAGAAATTTAATTTGAGCTACAGCCGTTTCAGAGTTCTTAGCTGATTTTTTGTAGATGTCTGAACAAATTCCCACAATTGTCTGTTGAAAATAATTAGGAAAGATTTAACTATGTACACTACTCAGTCACAAGAATATGATGTTGTAATTATGGGTGCGGGATTTGCTGGCTTGTGCCAAGCCCGCCATTTAATGCTCAACATTCCCAACATTAAAGTTGCACTGGTAGATCCCCGTCCAGTAGAGCGGTCAGACAAAGATTTAAAAATCGGTGAGTCTCTAATTGAGGTTGCTGCTCTTTTTCTTTGTAAAGAGTTGGGACTGCATGATTATTTAATTGAAAATCACACACCCAAGTCCGGACTGAACTTCCATTGGCCAAAAGATTCGACTCAGACTGACACTCTTAATGACT
>JBBSOP010000096.1:0-12021 GCA_038259655.1 Chroococcales cyanobacterium | reverse complement strand
GTGGGGGAGCCAGTGCGGTCTTGGGGGTTTCCCCCATGAGCAACTGGCGTGAGAGGAATGGAAGCGGGGTTTTTAGAACCGTCGAACTCACGTTTTATTAGAAGTAATCAGCAAACTCCAGTGGAGAACCGGAGTATACTAGAGAAAGGATGAAGTAGGGAAAATTTTTATTTATTAGCTTTGATGATTCATCTTAAATTCTTCAGCCTTCATCCTCTATTCTTCATCCTTAATTGCTGCTTGTGGAACTATCGTGCAAATCTGAATACGCAATTCTTGCCTTACTAGAAATGGCAACTCATCATGAAAGCGGTGAACCAATGCAAATTCGACAAATTGCCGCACAACAAAACATCCCCGATCGCTATTTAGAACAGCTTCTAGCAACCTTGAGGCGTGGGGGTATAGTCAAGAGTCAACGCGGATCAAAAGGCGGCTATTTGTTAACGCGAGAACCTTGGAAGATTACTTTATTACAAGTCTTAGAATGTTTAGAAGGTTCAGATATGCGAACCTGTGAAGATGAAATTAATCCTAAAAGTTTAGATGGCTCTGTTGTAGAAGACATCTGGCAAGAAGCATGTCAAGCAGCAAACGCTGTGTTGCAAAAATATACACTTCAGGAATTGCGTGAAAAACGAGATTCCCGGCAGCAATTGGATATTATGTATTACATTTAGTCAATAGTATAAAAGTTTTTGACCATTGACTTCATAACTCTAATAACAAAGGAATAATTATGCGGATTGCTCGTAACGTTACAGAACTTATTGGCCGTACGCCTTTGGTACAGTTGAATCGCATACCCCAACAAGAAGGATGTGTGGCTCAGATTGTTGTGAAATTAGAAAGTATGAACCCATCCGCGTCAGTTAAAGATCGGATTGGGGTCAGTATGATTAATGCCGCTGAAGCAGAGGGGCTAATCACTCCTAGAAAGACGGTATTGGTAGAACCCACTTCTGGAAATACAGGCATAGCCCTAGCAATGGCAGCAGCAGCTAAAGGTTATCGGTTGATTTTAACTATGCCGGAAACGATGAGTGGCGAGCGCCGGGCGATGTTGCGGGCTTATGGAGCCGAACTGGAACTAACACCGGGAATTGAAGGTATGAGTGGGGCAATTCGCCGGGCGCAGGAAATAGTTGATAGTACACCACACTCTTATATGTTGCAGCAGTTTCGCAATCCGGCGAATACAAAAGTGCATCGAGAAACTACAGCCGAGGAAATCTGGGAAGATACCGATGGACAGGTAGACATGATTGTGGCAGGGGTCGGTACAGGTGGTACGATCACTGGTGTAGCAGAAGTCATTAAAGCGCGTAAGCCTAGTTTTAAGGCGATCGCAGTTGAACCAGCCAATAGCCCAGTGTTATCTGGGGGACGACCAGGGCCACACAAAATTCAAGGAATTGGTGCTGGGTTTATTCCCCAAGTGTTACAAGTGAAATTAATTGACGAAGTAATTGTTGTCACTGACGAAGAAGCGATCGCTTATGGTCGGCGTTTGGCACAAGAAGAAGGGCTATTATCTGGCATTTCTAGTGGAGCAGCTTTATGTGCTGCCATTCGTGTTGCCCAACGTCCAGAAAATGAGGGACGCTTAAGTGTGATGATTCAGCCTAGTTTTGGAGAAAGGTATTTGAGTACACCGTTGTTCCAAGACTTGGAAGCAAAGGTAGCCGCTAGCATTAGCTAACGATAGATAAATTGGGTCAATGGTCGATTCTAATCACTACGAAACTCTCAAAGTAAGTCCTATTGCCAGCCAAGCGGAGATTAAACAAGCTTATCGCCGCTTGGTTAAGTTGTTTCATCCCGACAGCAACCAAGAAACATCAGATAAAGAGCAAATTATCCAAATTAATGCTGCATACGAGGTTTTAAGAGACAATCAAAGTCGCCTCAATTATGATCAGCAATTGCGAAATGATTCCCACAAATTAAATAGCGATCGCCAACAGCGCGCAGCTGCGGCTCAAAAAAGTTATAAAGCCAGGCGACAGACAGGAAGAGATGTTGATGAGCAAGTCGAGGAATGGCTACGTATAGTTTATCAACCAGTCAATCGTTTGCTTTGTGGCATTATTTATTCTCTAGAAGAACAAATGGAGCAGTTAGCAGCTGATCCCTTTGACGATGAATTATTAGATGAATTTCAGGAATACTTAAAAATGTGTCGAGATGAACTCAGACAAGCCCAACTAACTTTTCGCTCTCGACCAAATCCCCCCAGTCTGGCTAGAACAGCAGCCCACATTTATTACACCCTTAGTCAAGTCGGAGATGGCTTAGACGAGTTAGGTTACTTCCCTTTGAACTACGATGAACGTTATTTGCACACAGGGCAAGAACTATTTCGCATAGCCACAAGATTGCATTGCGAAGCACAAGTATCTGTAAGTAGTTAAAAGTCAACTGACAACTGACAACTGACAAGCAAATTAGTTTATCCTGGAAACAGTGAAAGTTAAGAAATTTAAAATTTTGTTTCCAGAGTACTCATGCAATGCATTGTAAATCGCCGCGCTCAGTTTTCGGCAAGTCATCGCTATTGGTTGCCAGAACTGAGTGAAGCTGAAAATATTCAAAAATTTGGTGCTTGCTCTAAATTTCCTGGACATGGGCATAACTATGTTTTATTTATCTCCATAGCTGGAGAATTAGATAAATATGGTATGGTGCTGAACTTATCCGATGTCAAACAGGTAATCAAGCGCGAAGTTACAAGCCTTTTAGACTTTTCTTATCTCAACGATGTTTGGGCAGAATTTCAACAAACTCTGCCTACTACTGAAAATATTGCACAGGTGATCTGGCAACGGTTAGCACCGCACTTGCCTTTAGTCCGCGTGCAGTTGTTTGAACATCCTGAACTGTGGGCAGATTATATGGGAAATGGAATGGAAGCCGACCTTACTGTTAGTACTCACTTTAGCGCCGCCCATCGGCTGGCTCATCCTCACCTGAGTAACGAAGAGAATTATGAAATTTACGGTAAGTGCGCTCGTCCCAACGGTCACGGTCACAACTATCATTTAGAAGTCAGCGTCCAAGGAGAAATTGATCCACGCACTGGGATGATTGTGGATTTGGGTGCTTTGAACCAGGCGATAGAAGACTATGTATTAGAGCCGTTTGATCACACGTTTTTAAATAAAGACATTCCTTACTTTGCTGAAATTGTACCCACTGCTGAGAACATCGCACTTTACATTAGTAATTTACTGCGATCGCCTATTCAGGAATTGGGAGCTAAACTTTACAAAGTAAAATTGATTGAAAGTCCTAATAATTCCTGCGAAATCTACTGCACGGACTTAGAATCAAATACCGCAAGTTTAGGACAACACGAGCCAGTTTTAGCACGTATTTAGTGTTTTTGACGCTAGATGACTAGAAGTCACGGCAGTAAGTATATGCAATGCACATAGCGGCCTTCTCAAAAAGGCCGCTATGTAGTTTTTAAACCTCGACTTTTATACCTTTCCAGAAAGCGACGTAACCTTCGATATTCTTAGCTTTCTCCTTAGCGGTGGGATAGTACCACGCAGCATCATTGTTGACTTGACCATCAACTTCGATACTGTAGTAATTAGCGACACCTTTCCAAGGACAACTACTATGAGTATTACTTTCCTGGAAATATTGCTTGTTAATGGCATCAGCTGGAAAATAATGATTGCCTTCCACAACTACGGTGTTGTCGCTCTCGGCTAAAACAGTTCCATTCCAAATAGCTTTTGGCATAAGTTGAGATTCCCAATAAAGTTCATACATAACATTTTGACACTTCTGTTATTTCTTGCCTTGGGTTCCTCGAAACCTGAAACTCTTAACAAGCTTGTAGTCGGGACTTTAGTCCTGAAAAGATTTACTACAAACTGTGAGCATGTTGGAAATTTAAGTTTGCTTATCTATAAGATTTAAATTTTTCTCTGAAGATTGGCAAAATAATTTGCCTAAGGTGAAAAAGTAGAGCAAAATATTGTTAATTTTCGTAAAATTGCGGTGTTCAAAACTAGAATACTGATATTTACCTAGCTAAACTATCAAGGAGTGCATCTGTACTGCTTAGTTATTCAAACGTAGACGTGGCGCTATAGCCTCAATGATCCCAGTACAACTTATCCTCAAAAACTTTCTCAGTTATCGTGATGCAACTTTAGATTTTCGCGGTTTGCATACGGCTTGTATTTGTGGTTCTAATGGCGCAGGTAAATCTTCTCTTCTCGAAGCAATGACATGGGCAGTTTGGGGTGAAAGCCGCGCCGCTGCTGAAGACGATGTAATTCATTCCGGTGCAAAAGAAGTTCGGGTTGATTTTACTTTCCAAAGTAATCAGCAAAAGTATCGAGTCATTCGCACTAGAATGCGGGGTTCTACTGGTGTTCTGGAATTTCAAATAGAAACACCTTCTGGGTTTCGCGCCTTGACTGGCAAAGGTGTCAGGGCAACACAGGATGTGATTTTAGAACACATCAAGTTGGATTACGATACTTTTATTAATTCTGCTTATTTGCGTCAAGGTCGTGCCGATGAATTTATGCTCAAGCGCCCCAGCGAACGCAAGGAAATTTTAGCAGAGTTGTTAAAACTCAATCAGTATGATGAGTTGGAAGAACGGGCTAAAGAATCATCGCGCCAGTTCAAAACTAGGGCTGAGGAATTAGGGCGTTCTTTGGAATCGAGTAAAATTCAACTGCAACAACGTGATGTCACCCAAACACAAAGAACAGAGTTAGAAGCCCAACTTAACCAACTCCAGCAGATACAAGCTTTTGAAAATATCAAATTACAAAGTTTGCAAGTTGTTCAACATCAGCGCCAAGCAAAAGTAGAACAACTTAGCTTTGTCAGGCAACAATACCAGAATTTGAGTCAAGATTGCGATCGCCTTCAACAAGAACACTCAGCAGTTAAAAGTCAAATTTCTGGTTTAGAAGCCATCTTAAATCAAGAAGCAGAAATTAAAAACGGCTACGCTCAATACCAAAATTTGCAATCTCAAGAAGAAGCTTTTGCCACGAAATTTGAGGAAAATACCCGCGCTACATCGTTGCGTCAACAAAAGCAACAACAGCTAACCAAACAAATTCACGAAATTGAACGCCAACTGCAACAAGTCCAAGGACAACTAGAAGCATTGCAGCAGCAAGAGCAAGAAATTCAGCATACTCTCAGTAAATCAACTGAGGTGGAAGCTGCTTTAGCCCAAGTTGCTGTCGCACGTCGCCGTGTAGCTCATTTAGATGAATTGCAAATGCAAGTTAGCCCACTATTACAACAGCGGCAAAATTTACAAAGCCAAATCGATAGAGTTCACGCGGGTTTAATTGCACGGCTAGAACAGTTACAAACCACAGAAAACCAGCTACAAAGTTCTTCACGCCGCCAACCGCAACTGCAACAGGCTGTGATGGAAGTGGGAATGCAGATTGATCAAATGGAAAAAGATCGGGTTTATCTGCAAAGAGTCCAGGAAAAAGGCCAAGAAAGACGGCACTTTATGGAACGTCTACAAGCTCAACAACGAGAGTATGAAAAATTGTTGGGAGAACTAGATCAAAAACTGCAAATGCTTCGCAACCCCGATGCTATTTGTTCTTTGTGTGAACGTCCTTTAGATGAGCATCACTGGAATCGGGTAGCGGAGAAAACCAAAGCTGAATACCAAGATACTGAAGGGCAATTGTGGGTGTTCCGGGAACAAATGGCAGTTTCAGATCGAGAAATTCAGTTATTGAGGCAAGAATATCGAGAGATTTCCCAAAAATTGGCAGTTTATGATTCTCTGAGAGAACAAAGGGGACAATTAGCGGCACAACTGCAATCTACAAGTGATGCTGAACAACAACTGCAACAATTAGCTGCGGAAAAACAACATCTAGAGCGATCGCTACAAGTCGGTGATTATGCGCCTGACAAACAAGCTCAGTTACAGCAGTTAGATCAATATCTGCAACAACTCAATTACAATGAGCAAGACCATGCTCTAGCCCGTAGTGAAGTCGAGCGCTGGCGGTGGGCAGAAATTAAACAAGGGCAAATCAAAGATGCTACTAAGCGACAAACCCAAATAGCCACCCGTAAGCCAGAATTACAAGCTACTATTGCCCAATTAAAAACTAGAATCCAGCAAGAACAAATTGATTCTGACTGTGCTAGAGAAATCACTGAACTGACGCGTTATATTGGCGAAATCAACTATAGTTCAGAGCAGCATAATAATCTGCGTCAAGCTGTACGTCAAGCTCAATCTTGGCAGCTGCGTTATCAACAAATGTTGTCAGCCCAGCAACAATATCCCCAACTCCAGGCAAGATTGCAGGATTTAGAAGCTTCTAGAAGTGCGAGATTAAATGAACGGCAACAACTCGCCACCCAAATTGAGAGCATTACCGAACAGCTAGCCCAAACAGCCAACCCAACCGAGCAAATTCAAGCTTTAGAGCAGCAGTTGGCAAGCCGCAGACGGCAACTTGATGAACAAATAGCTAAGTTGGGACGTTTAGAACAATTAGCCCACCAACTGGAAACTTTACAAATTCAGTATGAGCAACAACAACAGCAATTACAATCTTGCAAGCGACAATATCGAATTTATCAGGAATTAACGCAAGCTTTTGGTAAAAATGGCATCCAAGCTTTAATGATTGAGAATGTGTTACCTCAATTAGAAGCAGAGACAAATCAACTACTTTCCCGCCTCAGTGCTAACCAATTACACGTACAATTTGTTACCCAAAAAGCTGGACGCAGTAGCAAAGCCAAGCGCAAAAATGCCAAGTTAATAGATACCTTAGATATTTTAATTGCCGATGCCAGAGGAACGCGAGCTTATGAGACTTACTCTGGTGGAGAAGCATTTAGAATTAATTTTGCCATTCGTCTAGCTTTGGCAAAGTTATTGGCACAAAGAGCCGGAGCCGCATTGCAATTATTGATTATAGATGAAGGCTTTGGCACACAGGATGCCGAAGGATGCGATCGCCTGATTGCAGCAATTAATGCGATCGCCTGTGATTTTGCCTGTATACTCACTGTCACCCACATGCCCCACCTCAAAGAAGCTTTCCAAGCCCGCATTGAGGTAGATAAAACCCAGCAAGGTTCACAATTACATTTGCTAATTTAATTGATACATCTGTTTGTCATGGTTTTCTGACATTTCTTACTAATGGTTCTGGTAGTTTTTACATAAATCACTTAAGAACTTATGTGTTTTTAAACACTAAAATTTTTTGCAATCCAAACTATAATAATAGGCCTATAGTCTTATGCATTATGGGCTTTATGTGTGGTAGTCAAAGCTAAATTACCGCAAATAACATTTATGTTTAAGTATAAATTTTATGAATAATCTTTGTGTTAGACAAACGTTGTCTTAACATTTTGTAACTATTTCAATTGTTAATTAAATATAAAGATTAAAAAATTCAAACCAACAAAGAGTTTTAATATGAAATATTAAGGAAATTTAAAATGTCACAATAAATACTTTCTAGTACAAAATTAATAAAATATTTGGTTTTTGACTAATAAATTACTTCTTGCAAAGTTTTATACCCCATAAAATCTATGAAAACTTTAGATTCCAGTTGATATCGAAATGTCAATAAAAATCTTGGCTTGATTCGAGAAAAATATTTCAACTTAGTTGAAATTACTTGAGCAACTAAATCAAATTTTTGATCATCAAACAAAAAGAATACACTCTATCGACGAAATCAGAGACTATCATGATGCTTCTGATGGTTGGTTTATTCACCTGCTTAGGTGTAAATTTAATTGCCTTATGTGTTTCAAATACTCTTTTACTAAAACTCAGAAATATACTTGTGCTTGAGCATCATATTCCCTACCATCTAACTTTAGGATTTCAGGGTTTTTTATCGATTCTAGTATTACCAATAATCAATAAAGTTGATTTTGTGAGCTTTATTGACTTTGATAACTCCATAGAAGCAAAATTTGGGGGGGCAACAGAATTTTCATTTTTACAAGTCGCAGCAAGTTTATTCGCCTTAGTATATGAACGTTTATCAGTAGAAAATCAAAAACTTGTCTCTCAATTAGAACATAGCGTTCGAGGGGAAATTGCTGAACACAAGCAACTACAAGCACAACTAGAAAAGTCCCTTGCTTTACAACGGGTAATATTAGAGTCTACTGCCGATGGTATTTTAGTAATTGATCATCAAGGTAATGTTGCAGGCTTTAATCAAAAATTTGTTCAGATGTGGCAGATTCCTGAAGCGTTATTAAATTCAGGTAATCTCAAAAAAGTACAGAGAATAGCTTTGCAACAGCTAGAAAATCCGAGAAAGTACCTAGCGATAATTAGAAAATTACATCTTCAACCAGACACAGAAATTAATGATGCGATCGCCTTAAAAAATGGCAGCATATTCAATTATTATTCTCAACCACAGCGCATCAACGGTAAAATTATTGGCAGAATTTGGAGCTTCCGCGATATTACCACTCACAAGTTAGCAAAAACCATAATCCCGCATCAGGCTTTACATCATATCAGAAATCAATCTAAATTTGATCACTCAGATATAAATTCCCAGACTTCAGAATTGTTAATCTTGAGAAATAGCTTACACTATGCTCTAGAACGACAAGAATTTAAAATTTTTTACCAACCACAGGTGAATATCACCACAGGTAAAATTGCCAAAATGGAAGCACTGCTACGTTGGCAACATCCTCAATTAGGTTTAATTCCTCCAGAAACATTTATCCCCATTGCCGAAGAAACAGGACTAATTGTACCTATCGGTGAATGGGCTTTACGCACTGCTTGCGCTCAGAATAAAGTTTGGCAGGACATTCTTAATTTACCGACATTAAAAGTAGCTGTTAACATCTCTGCGCGGCAATTTCAACAACTAAATTTAGTCAAGGTGGTGACTCAAATATTGTCAGAAACCCAACTGAAGCCTCATAGTTTGGATTTAGAAATCACAGAAAGCGGTGCAATGCAAAATGTTACTTTCACCAAGGAAGTTTTGATAAAATTATGTAATATGGGTATATCTATTTCCATAGATGATTTTGGTACGGGGTACTGTTCTCTCAGCTATCTGAAAAATTTTCCTATCCACTGTTTAAAAATTGACAAGTCTTTTGTGTGTGAACTAACTAAAGAAACTAATCAAGCAGCCATAATAACTGCGATAATTACTTTAGCGCATAGTCTTAATCTTACAGTTGTGGCTGAAGGTGTAGAAACTGAAGAACAACGTAACTTACTACGAATTTTGCAATGTGAACTAATGCAAGGATATCTCTTTAGCCATCCCTTATCAGTAGAAGATGCCACAAAATTACTCCGAAAATCTTCTACTCAAAAAGTTAATAGTTCTTGTTTAAGTATAAAAACACAAATAAAAGTAAGTACATAAATTATACAGCAGATATAAAATTGCCAGTAGCTAGCCAGAAATTATTGGTAATAACTCTTCACAGACTACCGACAATTAACTTAAGAAAGATCAAAAGTATTCTACCCGTGCATCTAAACCATTAGAGCGTAACATGCTAGAGACTCGTTCTGCTGAGTCGCGATCGCCATAAGCTCCAGCATTTACATAATTCCCTAAACTCGATTGTTCAGAAACAGCATAAGGTATATACAGACGCACTTTGTTGAGAATATCGTTATTGTTAATCGGCACTACCACGACATAACGATTATTTTGATAACTATTCCCGACAGGCAAACCAGTATTAATGGGTGGCGCTACGGTGACAGAGCCGTTATTTGGATAACTATTTGCCCCTGTCACATATTTATTTTCCCAAACTCTACGTACTGCCTCTAAGACTTCGACATCTGCATTGCCATCGGCATAGAGTCTATTATCTCGTTGAAATCGAGCGATCGCATCCCTTGTTAAGGGGCCGGCAGTACCAGTAGGATTAGTATTAAAATATCCCAAATCCCGTAAATATTGTTGTAAGTCTTTTACTTGCGAGACTGCAATATTACCTCTGGTGGGAAATCGAGAGTAACCTAAGAGTGCATCCCAAGTTTGTTGATTTGCAACCCCAGTGGCAGATATACCAGCTTTTCTTTGAAAGGCAATTACAGAATCTTTGGTGATGCGTCTAAAATCACCAGTGGGTTTGGCATTAAAGTAGCCTAACTCCCGCAAACGCTGTTGCAGTTTTGTAACTGCTACGCCACTGCTACCTTCTGAGAGTACAGGATATTCGCCACCTTCACCAAGATTACTGAGTCTTTGAGTACTTGGTCTTTGATTACCCGAAATTGCTTGTATAGTTTTAGTCCCCACAATTCCATCAGCAGGAATGCCATTAGCTCGTTGCAATCGGATTACTGCTTGCTGAGTTTGTGGGCCAAAATAGCCTGTGCTGGGGCCATTAAAGTATCGTAATTGCCGCAAATCTTGTTGTAGTTTAGAGACAGATGCACCTCTACTACCTACTCGCAATCCATTACTAGTATTGCCACTAGAAATTTTACTTTGGCACGCTCGTTGTAAAGCTTGTTGCGTACTAGCACCTACAATCCCATCAGCAGTTAGTCTATTAGCTTGCTGAAATCTCATCACTGATGTCTTGGTTAAGGTAGCAAATTTCCCTGTAACTGGGCCATTAAAGTAGCCTAATTTTTTTAAACACCTCTGAGTATTTCCAACTTCAGTACCATTACTTCCTGGTTTTTGGAGTGCTAAAGTTTGTCCTGCTATACTCAAAAGCCCTATAGTTAGTGCTACTGGTAAAAGACGCATCGCAGCGACACTAGATAGCTTTTCCCACTGCAAAAATTTTAAATTTACTTGGATAGGAATAATTTCAATATTTTCGGATGCTTCGTAAACTGAGGCCAGATGAGAATAAACAATAGCTTCCATATTTTCCCAGCAATTTTTTTAAGGGGGGTATAAAAATTACGGGTATCGGTTACTGTTCACTGGAAAAGAATTTTCAAATCTTGGTGAGGAATAAAACCACTACCAAAATTTACTGCTTCTTCCCAGTTCGAGTCCCCAATCCCTTTAAATTACTTGCTACAAAGTTATGACTACAATAAAATATACCATTTTCACTCTAGTAAGTTAAGTTTTTGAGCTATTCTTGCCAGCAGCCCCACACCGTCTTGAAGCTGTCAAGGTGGGTAAAGTCCCAAAAAATTTACCTAATTTTGGGCTTTTCATCTTGGTGGCTTAGAGCCTTGGTGGTTAAAGCTTTTTAACCACTAAGACACTAAGAAAAATACATTCCACCCCCTAGTGTCTGTCAACCCAAAAATGACGGGTGGAGACAGGCAGGGGAAGCAGAGGAAGCAGGGGGAGAAAAGAACCGGATTTTTTCCCATTAACCTAGCAAAGTTCCCTTGGCAGACTACTAGTCTCTGATTTCAAACAGATGTACCTCACTCAAACGAGAAGCGCTGTATTATGAACAACACTGCCGCAATTTTATACAAAAGAGATGGTTACGATACTTCTGGTAAAAGACTTTTAGGCCGTCAAGCTGCGGGTGAAGGGTTTCTTAAAGCCTTAGTCCAATATGGAAAAGCTGATTCTCTATATTGTTACACAGATAGCCAACCAGAATTTGCCGAATTTTGCGATCGCATTAAACCTTGGATGCAACGTCCTCGTCAAGTGCAATGGCTACCTACGAGTAATCCTCAGATTTTGGCACAGGCAGGGACAATCTATCAACCTGATCCTCTACTCTCCAAACTTGCCTGGAATAGAAGATTTTTTGATCAGCAGGGATATAGTATCTGTGGAGTAACTCATACTATCGCCAGTACAGGGGTAATGGGTGGTGTTGGCGACTTGCTAATTGCTCCTCTTCAGCCTTGGGATGCTCTGATTTGTACTTCTGCGGCAGTTAAGACTGCGATTGAACGTCTGCTTAATACTTGGGCTGAATATTTAGCTCAACGTACAGGCGGTAAACCTCGTATTGATATCCAATTACCTATTATTCCTTTGGGTGTTGATTGTGATGCTTTTGATCTAGGGG
>JBBSOP010000095.1:0-12061 GCA_038259655.1 Chroococcales cyanobacterium | reverse complement strand
TAAAGCCCTGATTCAACTCAGTCTACGCTACAAAACTAATGATCATCTATGGTTTGCGTTCTTTCACGAGGCTGGTCACATTTTGCTGCACGGTAAACGTGATTTCTTTCTTGAGGGAACAGGTTTTGTATCTGTTGAAGATCAACAAAAGGAGCAAGAAGCAAACAGATTTGCGGCTGACATACTTATCCCCCCTGCGGATATGAAGCGATTCCTGGCATCAGTTTCACAGCTGAGTAAAACAAATATTGCACATTTTGGTCGTGAAATCGGCATTGCGCCAGGGATTATAGTTGGTAGACTTCAACATGATGAAGTTTTACCACCTAGTCACTGCAATGACCTTAAACAAAAGCTTGAGTGGTCTTTAGAAGAACAAGAAAACTGATAATCCCTTAATCGCTCGGTTTATTAAACACTTCTAAAATCTGGCGACAAATTTGTTTGAGCTTGTCCCCAATTTGTGCAGAGGGCATAGATTCACCTACAAAACTCCAGTTTTCTACTGTAGAAAGTCGCCACGCTTCACCGCGATGGTCAAAGCCCGCTGCCTCTAAGCCAATCGCCCGCCGTGAATTATTTACAGGATCTTGATAAAAACGAATTTGAATCAAGATACTGCGACTGCGCCAAGATTTACTAATACCGGGAAAGTGAAACCCAATGTCTATCGAATCTGGATCGACCAATTCTCTGGTTTCTGGGTCATTTTTCCAAGGTTTTAAATCCGATTTGGCATCGGGGAACTCGAATTTAAATAAATTAACTACCGTAGCAATCTTGCTGGCGACTTCAAGGTTAGTTGCCTGTTCAGCTGCGTTCACGAAAAAACACTCCTATGATTGTGTCAGCTAACTTTTGGATGTGACGACAGAAAAACCGCCAGAAGGCTTATCGTTTTGGTGTTTCAGCTTATCAATACCTTTTAATTTTTGCAACTATAAAATCACACTTTCCTGATAATTACCCTTGCCGAAAGCTCCTAAAAGGCTGCTCATTAGCGGCTGGTGTATTGAAAAATGCATATTAAGTAATTATACTTAAAAAATTAAGTTTGAGCTTGCTTAGGAAAATATCAGATGATGATTCATAGTTTTTCAGCAAATTAAGGAGATTTCAGAAAGCTGTAGGACTAGCGCTGAGTTTAGCCAAAGTGGCTCAGTTACTGTTTAAAGAGTTAGCTAAAAATTGCTACAGTGAAACTGTAATTTCACTTCGATTGAGATATCTTCTCCATCGCTGTCAGTTTCTGTCAAGTTTTACCAATTGCTATTAAATTTGTAATCCCAGCCATGCCACATCGCCATTATCCTCCCGCCTACTTACGTTATGTCAAAGCCAGGTTATGGAATTTAGGCAAACCTAGTTTTTGGGGAACAGCAATTTTTTTATCTGTAGTTGGGCTAGTAATTCGAGAATACTGGTCAAATCCAGATGTGTTCACTTACAAGCAAAAAAACCAAGTTACCTCTGTACAACCTCAAGATTCCTCCCTGACAGCAGAAGACAAAGCTATTGCGGCAGACATTGATAACTTACCAGCTCTGTATAATGACTTGGAGGATATAAATCTACCAGCAATTACAAGTACTCCCCCAGAAAACTCTCAGGCTAAAAAAAGCAAAAGCTTCTTACAAGATGTAATTAGCAAGCAACAATCTTCTAACAGTGTCAAATCAAATTCTAGCTTAGGAACAGTTAATAACGCATCTGCGCCTAAAGAGCAAAATCCTTTTGTATCACAAGCAGAAAATTTATTGCGGTTTGGAACACTTGAGAACGGTAGCCAGTTTTCAGGTGTTAAGTCTTTAAATACATCGTCTGAACCAACAGGTGCAGCAGAAACTTCTTCTCGGTTGGGGATTGGATTGGTTACTCCAACTGATAAGAGTGAAAATAACAATAGCTTAATCAGCCCTCTACAAACACCACTGAACCAATCTTCCAATCAGTCGCCATCAAGTTTCAATGGTACAAATTCAACTCCACCCAATATCTTAGGGCAAACTTTTTATCAAGGAAGAATTCAGACTTCAAGCGCCAACAGTTCGCCTAGTCAGACTTTTATGCCGACTACTGCGCTAAATGGTGGGACTGGTTATATTCAACCAACTTTACCAAGTCCTTACAATAACTTAAACAATGGTCAGGTATTGCCTAGTCAAACTTTTTCACCTCCCACAAAGCTAAATGGTGGGACTGGTTATATTCAACCAACTTTACCAAGTCCTTACAATAACTTAAACAGCAATCAGACATTACCCAATCAAACTCAACCACCCTTAGGTATCCCACCTGTCAACTCTGTTACATCTACTAACCTTGTACCCTACTCTATCCAGACTCCTAATCCCAACGTTGTCACACCTCAAACCCCAGTAGCGCCCAGCAATTCTGAAAATTTTATCTGGAAACAACCTACTCAATTACCACAATCTAATCTGTCGGTTCCCCGCCAAATTCCAGGACAGTATACGGGTGGAGTTCAGAATAATGGTTACTCATATCCTTAAAAGTGATTTGTTTGAGATATCTGGCGATCGCTCTTTAGAAATCATCTTAGCGACTAATGGGCGCACTGATCACCCATAGACTCACGCATCTAACCCAACTGATTTAAAAATTTTCGCAAATCCATCTTAACTTTAAAATTATTTGGCTGAATAGGACGTAACTTTAACAAAGTGGTCAATCACTCTACTAGTTGAGGCTAATTATAATAATTATTTTATTTAAGTTGAAGACTTGTATCGCTAACAAGGCACTTCTTGATCTCATGGCTAGCCTTAATGATTAAGAATTCACCAGAATTTCTTGAATTTGTTCTTTAGCTAAAGCTAATGCTTGATAAGCAGTGTTTAACTTTGCTTGGTCTGTAGAAGTATGAGCAAAACGTTTTAAATAAGCTTCGAGATACTTAATACGTAAGTAAGGATCATCATCTGGATTTTGAAGAAAAGGAAGATCAGAATCAACCATAAAACGAATAGCCAGTAATGGAATAGGGCTACGTAATGGACGAAAATTTGGGTTGTGCAGACCTGAACTTTGAGTATTTCTGTGAAATTCCCCTAACATTAATCCTGATTCGACAAACACCGGCTTAAGTTTTTGCTGAATACTATCTATTAGTTGAAAATTTTCATTTATGTGAACATCAGGGAAAATAAGCAAGAAGGCTCTATAAATATCAAATTCTTTGTCTTCTGTATTTCCCTGAAGAAATATATCTCGGTAACGTTTGATAATTTCTTCTAATTGCTGAAAAGCTAAATTATTTCCACGAATAACTGCCATTTGAATACTATTGAGTTTGAGAGCGTGAGGTACGAAAGGACAAACTGGGCCTGGCCTTCCTAAATGACGATGATGTCTTGCTAAAAAACTTTTAACCCACTCCCTAACTTCAACCAAGTAGGGAAGATCTTGCTGGGTTTGCTCAATTTCAGTAAATGTGTATAGTTGCATATACTAAAGATAGATACATTGAATTGTGTAATGTTCAATTGAAAATTATTTTTATCTATATAATTGTCATCAAACTAATGATTACCAAGGGAACAAAAAGCTTCTTGGTTACAAACTTTTTATCTTTATTTAGTAAAAACCACAAGGAAGAGAGATGTACTATTTAAGTATTTAAGTATCTACTTAAACTATTACTTCTACGTTTTGCTGATGCTACAGGATTAAAGTCAAGCTTTTATCAGAAACTAAGCAGTTCTCAAAAGTTAATCCAGTCATCGGATATATTCTATGAGACCGTTGAATTTCTTAGTTAGGAAAAACAAAGAGAATGATCTGGTTGATCTATTGCAACTATTCTGGTTTTTATTACGATACAAATTCATCATTTTTCCGAAGTAAGGTTGTAGCCCTACCGTTTATTTTTAACTTTTTTCAATGAAAAAAATATAAAGTTTATGTATAAATACTTAGAAATATTATAAAGTTTTAATAGAGAGCCGATATTACCTTTATCGTATGATGCGATCGCTTGTGGCTAACACTAGGAAAATGATTTAAAAGCTCATTTAGCGAATCACTTAGTTTTAGATAATCGGGTAAAGTCTTAACTGATACATGAGTTTAAAGAAAGAAAGTAGTTACCACTTAAGTACATCAAGATGACTGTAAACAATGAGTGGTGTTAATAACATCACAGGTGTTAGCCGTATACTGTGATCGCACTGTATTATACCCATTAAAATATTATCTTTATCGTCACAATAGGCGATCGCTTTGGGCTATATTTTTAGAATGCGATCGCTATCTAGCTTCAGCCTAGACCACCAACCAAAAATTTCTGACAAAAAAACGTATTGGTCAGCCAAAGAACCAAGGATAATGAATCATAATTAACCTCGGTAGCTTTTAGCTATCAGCCATCAGCCGCAAGCTGAGATGGTGAATACTGAACGCTTTTGATTAAACTCAACTAATTGACTATGAATTTACAACAAGTCAAAGGTTCTCCAAATTTTTCGCCAGCTATCCGCGTGGGAGTACTGGGTTTCGGCGGACTAGGACAAGCAGCCGCCAGAGTATTATCTCCTAAACGCGAAATGATTTTAGTCGCAGCCGCAGATCAAAAAGGCTACGCTTACGCCGTTGACGGGTTAAATACTCAAGAATGCATTGCAACTTACCAGTCTCAAGGTTCGCTCGGTTATTTAGAGCCAATTGGTACATTAACAAATGATAGTATTCAAGATTTAATCGCCAGCGCACAACCTGTAGATGGGTATTTTTTAGCTTTACCCAACCTGCCAAACGACTTTATTCCTTGCGTAGCCAAAGAGTTTATCAAAGCTGGTTGGCGCGGAGTGCTAGTAGATGCAATTAAGCGTACCAGTGCCGTAGAACAGCTTTTAGCAATGAAAGAGGAACTGCAAGCAGCCGGGATTACCTACATGACAGGATGCGGGGCTACACCGGGACTATTAACCGCCGCCGCCGCTTTAGCCGCCCAAAGCTACGCCCAAATTCACAAAGTAGAGATTACCTTTGGAGTGGGAATAGCCAACTGGGAAGCTTACCGTGCCACTGTTCGAGAAGACATTGGTCATATTCCTGGTTATACAGTAGAAACTGCCAAAGCGATGACTGATGCAGAAGTAGAAGCCCTACTAGATAAAACTAATGGCGTGTTGACCTTAGAAAATATGGAACACGCTGATGACGTGATGCTAGAATTTGCTGGAATTTGCGATCGCGATCGCGTTACTGTTGGTGGTGTAGTCGATACCCGTAACTCCAAAAAGCCTCTCAGCACCAACGTTAAGGTAACAGGACGCACCTTTGAAGGCAAAATTTCCACCCATACTTTTACCTTAGGTGATGAAACCAGTATGGCCGCGAATGTTTGTGGCCCTGCTTTTGGGTATCTCAAAGCTGGTCAGCAATTACACCAGCGCGGCATCTATGGCATATTCACAGCAGCCGAAATTATGCCTCAGTTTGTCAAGTAAGAGGGGCTAGGGACTAGTCAAAAATTCAGTTCCCAACTAACTAGTCCAGGACTTACGCACAAGTAACGGAAAATTAAACCGCAGAGGAGGCAGAGAAGCCAGTGCGTTGGGGAGACAGCGCTGTGGGCGGGTAATGCCCGACTGACTTGTTCGCTCTTAGCGTTCCCGCAGGGTAGCAACTGGCGCAACACCGAGAAATAGGAGTTTCAGAGAGTTCTTGCGTAAGTCCTATAATAAAAAAAGTCAGAAAAAGCATGAAATGTCCCCCGCACAACCTCCGATTACTCGTCTGAATAATCCACAAATAGAAGGATATTACTTAATCGGCCATAGCTGAAATAACCCAAAGGCAAGGGCTGCACTGCCTAAAGGAACTGTCAAATTATCAACACCTAAAAATGATACAGCTTCTAAGCCAGTAGCTACTAAAGCAATTGCCAGTGATACTACCCAAGTTTGCCAAATGTTTCCTTCTACACTTAATAAAATTAAGCTACTAATAAGATAGCTGACTACAGCCATAGTTAAGGAGCCTTCCCAGCTTTTTTGCGCTCCGAAGATTTTATACTTATGTTCCCCAAAGCGTTGCCCAATCAAGGCCGCTAGTCCATCGCCCCATGCCATTACCATAATTCCTATTGCTGCATACTGGGGCTGTTGTAAGTGCCAGAAATAAGCAACTAAAATACCAACACTGACAGCGTAAAAAAATGTGCCTAAACTTTGACGACCGACGCTATTAATAGCAGGAAGAATAGGAAATTTGTATGATAATAAGGTAATGGCACTCGCTACAATCGAAGCCGTAATGCCTATACTTGCAGGTACATCGAGCCACCAAGCCAGCAAAATTACATTGCCAGTACCAATATGAACAATCTTCCGTAATATTTCTGGCTCACCACTAGCAAAACGTTGTACTACCCATGCGATTAGGAGGATGAGTAACACCCAAACTGCAACTACAGTAATTTGCAGCCACAAAGAGGGAATTAAGGTTAAATCGGGAACTGAAGTAAACAAAGATTTTCCAAGATGGGTAATTTTTACCTTTGTTACTAATTTATAAGATTTAGGCGATCGCAATGAAATTATTATTTATTTGGCTGATTCGGGGTTACAGAATGTTTATTTCGCCGCTGTTTTTCCCGACTTGTCGCTTTCAACCAACTTGTTCAATGTATGCTATTGAAGCAATTGAAAGGTTTGGCGTGTGGCGTGGTGGCTGGATGGCAATTCGGCGCATCTTGCGTTGTCATCCATTTCATCCTGGTGGTTATGATCCTGTACCAGAGTTAAGGGAACACTTCGACAAGCGGTAGTTGAGTTTCGACTGCGCTCAACTGCCGCGCAGCGATCAATCAAATTTAATGCTGATTAGCTTACTAGCCAAGAGGATCAAGTTTCATCAGGCGACGCACTGCTTGTTCTATATCTTGTTCTTTAATTAAAGATTCTCCTACAATAACCGCATGTGTACCAGCTTCACCCATTAGTGATAAATCAGCATGTGTGTACAATCCCGATTCACTGACAATCATCACACCCAAATTTTGTAACTGCGATCGCCTGGCTGCTATTAATCTTTGAGTAGTGCTGGTATCGATTGTAAAATCTTCGTAACTCTGGTTGTTAATTCCTATTAAACGAATGTCGTCTAGCTTCAGTACTCGATCTAGTTCAGTCAAGTTATGAACTTCTACTAAGGCGTTCATCCCCAAATAATGAATCACTCGCAACAAGTCTTGGAGTTCTTGATCTGTCAAAATGGCGGCGATGAGTAGCACCGCGTCTGCTCCTGCTGACCGTGCTAAATAAATTTGGCAGGGGTCAATGATAAACTCTTTGCATAGTAGGGGTAAAGATATTCTCTGGCGGATGGCACGCAGACTTTCAAAACTGCCATGAAAGAATGACGCTTCAGTAATCACAGATATACAAGCTGCACCACTACTTTCGTAAGCTTTGGCGATCGCCATTGGGTCAAAATCTGCTCGGATAATACCATGAAGTGGTGATGCTTTCTGGATTTCTGCAATCAAGCTGGGTCGATGAGGATTTTGTTGCAAGGCTGTCAAGAAATCTCGCACAGTTGGAGCAGCAGTTAAATGACGTTGCAAAGAAGCCCAAGACATCTGTTGGTGCATTTGGATGACTTCTTGCTTTTTGTGCCACACAATCTCTCTGAGAATGGGTTGCAGACGGTTATTAACAGGAGTAAGTGGATAAATCATAAGCTGCGACAAATCGGGAGATGGAGTGACTCAAAAAGTATGAAGCATGAAACCGCTGCCTAACTTTACTAATCAAACTTGTTGCGAGTATGGAGTACAGTAGGTAATTGCTGTCTATTGACGTTCTGCTTTAGAGTCTCATCCAATTTGGTTTCATGTCAAAATTATCAGCTTCTTTTGTCTTAGAATTGTCAGTTAAATAGTTGTTTTTCAAGAGTCGAATGTAGGTGCGATAGGGTATATAGTCTATAGGGTTATAACCAGAAAAACGCAGAATTAAAACACATGCCCAGGAATACTTACCGGCAATAATTGCTTTAATTATCTGTTCAATTTGTTCGGTATTGATTTTATTGCCAGTCTGTGAGCTATAAGTAGTATTCATTTTTTGATGCATGGTCTTTCCTCATTTTGTTAAATTTGCAGTCCTGAGTTGAGACAGTGATTTTGTTTGGGATTGATGTTTTATTATCTAAAATCAAAAACTATATTTTTCAGAGTCTTTCTACTACCTAGTAGAAAAGGAAGCTTGTGATGATTGCAAATGGGTTTTAGAAATAGGGGTGAATTTAACCAGTCAGCATTTCTATCTGCCTAATGAATATCCAGTTAAACCAGCCCCTACAGATGACCCGTATTGCAGAAGTAGCTTCTTTTTTAAGAATACTCAATCTCCAGCAATAGAGATATATCTAATTTTTTGGTAGACTTATCTCTTTTTTCTCTTCTGTAGTTTATTACTGCTTGGAAACGAAAAACTTTATTGAGTAGTATTTTATCTAGGAATTAAAAATTATACAAATTTATATTCAGTCACAAAAAAATGTCAATCTAAAGATTCTTTTTTGATTTTGTCTTTTTAATTTACTATGTCTCACTGTTCCGATCACAAGTTAGTATTTTATCCTTTATTGCAGTAACATGTATTACTCTTGATACTGAGATACACCCTGATCAGCTTGATTTGCTTATGATGATCATAAGTAGAAGTGAAATATTGAATACTGTGGTTATAAAAAAATAAGACAGACATTATATACGTAGTTATCATCCCAAAGATGAACTAGACATCAACGTCTGCAATGCTTGTTTAGCAAAGCAAAACGGTTTATAAGTTAGAATAATTAACGTTATATTAATTAACTTATGTACTTGCTTTATAAGTAAAAAAAAATACTTTCTAATTGATCGATAAAAAAAGTTACTAGATTTAAAAACTGTGTAATCCCTCGTTTTTATAGATGCCTAAAATCGAGTTATGACAACCATGACTAGGATATAAGCAATTTTAGAGCTAAAGGCTTTTCATAGCAGATAATCTTTATTTACGAACCTAAATGAGATGGCTATATTAGCAAGTTACTTAAAGTCTAAAAGCTTGATAATAGCAGCTTACTATGATCATGTTGCTACTTATATCTGTTAAAATCAATCGTATGTGTTGATAAACACATATATTTTTAACATTTTATCTCTCTTTTGAAGGATGTCTTAGCAGTATGTATATGGACTTTAATAAAAAGGTATGTCCTGTGAAAGATGACTTAGCATATTATTATGTAGTTAAATCCCTGAAAGAGTAAAATAAAAAAAATAAAATTATGCACAAAAAATTGCTTATTTTAACTAAAAGATCTTACTAACAAAATCTAAATTAAAATAGACAAAACATTAATATTCATCACAACATGGAAATAAAAAATAAATTAACATGAAGTAAACTGAAATAATCTGAGAAATTTTTTTGCCCTAGTGTTCAGTTAAGACTGGCTATATTCATATTACAAAAAAAGGCATTATTCTTTTAGTGAAAAATGTTTACTAATATCTAATATAAGAACTAACTTAAGCTGGGAGATCAGATAATTTATCCGAAAGTAATCTATTTAAATTGATCATAAAAAAACATTGTTTATTTATGTAACCAATATTAAAGTATTTACTCAATATTGGTAAAATCATATTTACAATAATATTGTTAACTATTTTCTACTTTATTCTTTTTTGATAGTTAGTAGTGAAATCAGGTTTTTAGGCGATTCTGATTCACAACTAATTAATGGCTGTAGTACCAACTGATTCAAAGGAGTGATAAGAGTGAATTCTGGCGATTCTACTTTAGTTCAATCCAAACCTCAATTGGCACTCCAGCTAAAAGCAAACTTGAAACTCGTTGATTTATTGTTCAATCAAGCTAGCACGGGTATGAAACTTTTTCCTATGAGCAACTGCAAACCTAATAGTAATAGCACTGCACAAAGGAGAGTATTGGGAGTGGGCTTCCCGCCGACTTTCGCTGATGAAGTAGTAGAGTCGAGAATGGAAAAATGGTTTGATGAATTAAACTATGCTATGGAGCATGTACGACAGGAAGTTTCTGAATTGCAGGAAAACGAAGCTAGTTTTCGCGCTTTGGCAGAAACGACGGATGCGATTATTTTCATAATTAAAGGTTCGGAGCTATCTTATGTCAATCCGGCAATGGAGGTACTTACTGGCTACACAAAAAAAGAGTTACTAACTGGCTTTGATATTGGCCAACTGATCAAAAATCAAGAACGCAGATATATACAAAACAAAAACTCTGAATATAAGGAGATGAATATTCTCACCAAAGATGGTGCTGAGCGTTGGCTAGCTTGTACGGTTGCAATGTTTGATTTTGAGAATACGCCAGTGGAAATGATTGCAGGTATTGATGTCACTGAGTACAAACAAGCAGAATCAGAATTTAATCAGGCTTTAGAACAAGTAAAGCAACTGAGCGAACAAAGAGCGAATTTTGTTTCTATGGTTTGCCATCAATTACGCACACCGCTGAATGTTGTTTCAGTCTCTAATAGCTTACTCCAGAAACGCATTGATGAACTAACAACAGCCAAAACGCGATCGCTACTTGATCACATTCAATCGGCCGTCGAAAAACTCAGCCAGATGTTAAATGATATCTTGGTATTTGCACAGGCAGAAGCAGCAAAACACAACTTCGAGGCTAAACCAGTTGATTTGGTTCGGTTCTCTAATGAGTTAGTGGCGCAGATGCAGATGAGTAGTACTGAGAATGCCATCAATTTTGTGAGTCAATCTAACTCTTTAATCGCTGATGTGGATCAAGAACTGCTGGAGCGTATTTTAAATAACTTGCTCGATAATGCGATTAAATATTCCCCAACTGGTAGCGCGGTTGATTTACAACTTGCTTGTAAAGATGAGAAAGTAATTTTCCAGGTAATCGATAGAGGAATTGGCATTCTCGCAGCAGATAGAGAACGACTGTTTGAGCCATTTTATCGAGGTAGAAATATCAAGAATCTATCCGGTACTGGACTCGGTTTATCGATTGTCAAAGTTCTTGTGGATTTACATGGAGGTCAAATTGCTGTAGAAAGTGAGGTTGGTGTAGGCACTAATGTGAGTATTGTGTTTCCCTTGGTGAAATCAAATATATAGATTTTTTAAGTGCCTAAATAAAGTTAACTATGTATTCTCTATGTTCCCTGTTCCCTTAACTTTAATTCTGCTTAACCACTTATAGCTTACTCAGCACAGAGTTTGGTCATTATTCCCTGCCAAAAATTCTAGTGAGAGAAAAATGATGTATAAATCGTCGAAAACAATTCTCGTAATTGAAGATGACGCTCCTACCCGCCATCTTTTCTTAGACATTCTTGAGGCTGAAGATTTTGACACAATAGCTGCTGAAAATGGTCTTGTTGGCATTGAACAAGCACAAAAGCATTTACCCGACTTGGTGCTTTGCGATATTAGTATGCCCGATATGGATGGTTATGGTGTTTTGAATACGTTGCGCCAAGATCCTCTAACAGCGATTATTCCCTTCATTTTTCTTACTGGTAGCGACACTAAGGCATCTGTTCGTAAAGGTATGGAATTGGGGGCAGATGACTATCTTACCAAACCTTCTACAATAGACGAATTACTCAGAGCGATCGCAGTTCGATTAGAAAAAAACCAAGCTATCCTCAAGCACTGGTATGCTACTAAATCTTACCAAGTCTCAGAAGCACTACCCACTAATACTTCATCAATAACTTCTGAGTCCTTTTTTCCATTGGTTCCCCAACTTAAAGAAGTTTTCGATTACATTGAAGCTAACTACGATCAAGGAATTACTTTATCTGATGTGGCCGATGCTGTTGGTTATTCACCAGCTTACTTAACCAGTAGAGTTGCAAAACAAACGGGAGATACTGTCAACGGTTGGATTGTTAAGCGCCGGATGGCAGCAGCACGTCCTTTATTACAGGATACTGATCAAACAATTGAGCAGATTTCTATAAAATTAGGCTATCAAAATGCATGTCATTTCTCCCGCCAGTTTCGTCAACATCACGG
>JBBSOP010000094.1:0-12109 GCA_038259655.1 Chroococcales cyanobacterium | reverse complement strand
TGGATTGTACGCTGTTTTGCAGCAATATTACTCTTTGGTCAAGTGTGGCTACATTTCCTCCAAGGAAAAACTTACTATCGCAAGATCCTACAACATCTCGTTACCTCTGGGCCAGGTTCTATGTCTCCAGTTCTGCTTGTGAACGGTTTTGCAGGAATGATTTTTACCATTCAAACAGCGAGGGAATTAATACGATTCGGGGCTGAAAATGCTGTAGGAGGTGCTTTTGCTTTAGCTTTTTGTAGAGAATTAGCACCAATTTTGACCGCTAGTATTATTGCAGGACAAGTAGGTTCTGCTTTTGCGGCAGAATTAGGCGCAATGCGGGTTACAGAGCAAATTGATGCACTTTATATGCTCAAAACAGATCCAATTGATTATCTAGTACTTCCTAGAGTAATTGCTTGCTGTTTGATGATGCCAATAATGATGATTTTTGCTTTACTTATGGGACTTATTGGCGGTGTTTTTGCCGCAGCACAATTTTACAAAATTATTCCAGAAATATTTTTAGAGTCAGTTAGAAATTTTTTAGAGCCATCAGATTTGTCTATTATTTTATTGAAAGGGTTTATTTTCGGAGCTTTAGTTGCTGTTATCGGTTGTAGTTGGGGTTTAACTACCAAAGGAGGAGCCAAAGAAGTCGGAGAATCAGCAACAAAAGCAGTAGTTACTACTTGGGTATCAATTTTCATCATAGATTTTTTTCTATCTTTATTGCTGTTTGAAAATCCTGTGTTTTAACGTGAGTTCGACGGCTCTAAAAAACTAGAAAATTCTTGCCCCTCTCTGCGTCACAGAGGGGTTGGGGAGAGGTTCATCGAACGCACGTTGTTTTAAACCCAAGTTTTAACTAAAACTTCCGATATAGCGCTCTCAAAGATAAGACTGACCTACCCTTCTTACTGCCGTTTTTTAATTTATCAAACTCACGTTAATTTATCAAACAACATGATATTTTAATTTTTCTCTGGCAAATTACGCAAAGGTATAGGTTGTCCATCGTAAAACTGTTTTTGAAGTCTATTTAGTCCCAACCATGCAATTCCAAATATCAGGGGTGTTAATGTTTCAACCATTACTATTGAAATAGATGTTTGATGAAAAAATAATGCTAAAAGTGGAGTACTAATCAAAGCAAATACTGCTATAGTTCCACACCATAATCTCAACTGTTGAATTTTAACAAGTGCAGTTCTACAACTTGCACAACTTACGGTATGCGAGTTATACCTTTCTAACAGCTTTTCTCTAGATAATATTGGTGGTAAACTTTCTTCTGGAAATGGTTCAGCATTGTATTGGTTCACCCACTGGCGCAATTCAAAAACAAAACTGTCTGCTTTAGTAGGTAGGTAAAAGGCTTTAGAAAAGTTGGGGCTACCTCCTTTAGCTGCTAAATAACGTTCTTGATAGTGGAGAAAAATTTGATCGTCTTCTAAAACACCATTTTGTCCAATGTGATAATACCAGCGTGGCCTTAACTTAATAAATAAACCCGGAAGTTTAGAAGGAAACTTGAAAGGAAAACGGGCAAATAAACGACATTCACCTTTACGAATTGGCGTTGCATAAACAACAGTTAAAATTCTGCCTCGTTCGGAGTTGATGTCATGCCACATTAAACAAGGCGCGACGAAAGTTGTCGATAATTCTCCCGATTGCCCTGGTTTTATACCTTGCTGCCAAATGCCTTTGAATCCATGTTTTCCAGATTCAATTACCTCTAGTCCTAAAGCAGTTGCATTGGCTCTATTGCCTACAGTTCGGTGATGTGTGAAAGCTACATGACTGGGGTCTAGTATATTTTCTAGAAGTGTCAGTGCGTCGTAAGGTACATCTCTAAATGTGTTGATTACGACCCAGCCATCAGGTGATGCTTCTAAAGGTTCAATAATAGGAACTGTTGTTTTTGCTGCATTTTCTGGGTTGCCAACATAAACAAATAATAGCCCTTGCCGTTCAGTTCTAGGTAATGATACTGCACAAGCTCGTGCAGAAGTTTCTGCTGTTCCGTCTGGAGGTTGCTGGGGAATACGCTGACAATTGCCGTCTCCAGAGAATGACCAACCGTGATATGGACACTCCAATAGTCCATCATTATTAATTCTACCTTCGGAGAGTGGTGCTAAGCGATGAGGACACTGATCTGCAAATATCCTCCAGGATTTTGCTTGCTTATCCCACCAAATCACAATGTCTTTGCCTAATACCGTTAAAGAAGTTGGTTTTGATTTATCTAAATCCTTAAGATAGTGGACGGGATACCATGTTTCTTGACAATCGAAACACTGCGGGTCACTGCCACCAGGGGAAATTTTCTCTACAGAATTTTCGCCTACAATAGGCTCTGTATCCAACATTATTTCAGTTTACAAATCTTGATTGCGCTTTATTAATTGTATTGTATGTGAACAAGAAGTCCGGGATCTGAGTCTCTCAATTTTCGCGTTGCACCCATTAAAAGTTGATTTGGTATCCATTTGTTGCCGGAGTCTTGTTTGCTCCCATATCCAAGAGATATCGAGATTATTTGATTTGAAAAACAAAGTTATACTTCCACAGTCTCAAGCACTCTCTAATTATGCAACTTTGGCCTGACTCTACTAAAATTGCATCCATGCGGCGATCGCTGATTATTTTATTAGTAGGGCTAATAGCCCTAATCATGGCTCATGGGATGGCGCTGATTTACCAAGTTCAGCCGGGAATATCTCTATGGTTTCCTCCGTCGGGTGTGGCGATCGCCCTGACTTTTTGGTTAGGTCGCTCTGGTATTATCTTGACAGGGTTAGTATCGTTCCTCATGTCACCGTCTTGGGGGTTACATGGTTGGGAGCGAATGATTGGCTTTGTCGATGTCATTGAACCTTTAATTGCTTGGTTACTTTACCGTCGTCTTTGGCGGGGTTCCCTCACACTAAATAACCTTAGAGATGCTACTCTTTTTATTTTAGGTGTGCCTTTAGTAGCATCAGCTACCTTAGCTACGATTGGTAGTTTGGTTTGGGTGGCTATAGGCAACATGTCGGCTTCTAGCTTGACTCAAAATATTCCTCATTGGTGGTTGGGTAATGCTATAGGCATTATGGCAATTACGCCTACTGCCCTTCTAGTCATCACACCACGTTTGCAATCTTGGGGTTGGTTAACCAATTTTGAACCATTAAACTCTTCATCTAACTATCTTGGTTTTCCCACCCCCCGTCGCTTTTTACTAGAAATAAGCGCAATACTACTTTTTTGTATAGCTACAGCAATTCTCACTGTTTTAGAAACTGACCAATCAAATTTTAAATTTCAACAATTATCGTTTTTAAGTTTTGTGCCTGTTATTTGGGCTGCAACTCGCTTTGGTGTCACTAGCGGGATGTTAACCTCTAGTTTCTGTGTACTGGTAACACTGTTTTGTTACTTGGTTGTTTATCCCAATGCCATATCCTTGCCAAGGTTCCCAGTCCCGGCAGAAGTTTTACACGTTCACAAACTCAGTTTATTAGTGCAGTGTGTTGTCGGTTTGTTGGTAGGAATTGCTATCACAGAAAGAGCTAAAATTCAAGTGACATTAGCTATAGCAAGAGTACGATTAGGAGAATATCAAGCTCGTGCAGAATTATCTGAAAAACTCATTCAACTTAATAATTCACTTGTTGAAGCCAACGCTCATCTTGAAAAATCTCATCAAGATAAAGATGAATTACTAAAGCGCGAACAAGCCCTTAGCAGTCGGCTGGACAATATTTTAGAAAGCATGACAGATGGGTTTATCGCTGTTAATCGAGATTGGCAAATTACTTATGTGAATCGACAGGCAGCAAAAATTAATCAAGCAGAGCCAGAATCCATCCTAGGGAAAAATCTGTGGGAACAGTGGCCTCAAACTAAAAATACAGAGTTTGAGCGAGAATATCATCGGGCAATGTCTGAACAAGTATCTGTCCACTTTGAAGCATTATACGAACAATGGAATAAGTGGTTTGAAATCCACGCCTATCCTGCTGAAGATGGTCTGGGTATCTTTTTTAGAAACATCACTGAGCGCAAGCAAATAGAAGTAGAACGTGAACATTTGTTGATTTTAGAACAGACTGCACGCAATGAAGCCGAAATGGCTAACCAACTTAAGGATCAATTCTTAGCAATCCTTTCCCATGAATTGCGGACTCCACTTAACCCTATTTTAGGTTGGGCAACACTATTAAGAACCCGTAATTTTGAAGGCACAACATTAACACGCGGACTAGAAGCCATCGAGCGCAATGCTAAATTACAAGTCCAACTGATTGAAGATTTGTTGGATGTTTCTCGCATCCAGCAGGGGAAAATCATCTTAAATACTCAGCCCGTGAATTTAGTTCACACCATAGAAGGGGCATTAGAAACTGTGCAACTAGCAGTAGAAGCAAAAAGTATGCAAATTCACACCTTCTTAGAGCAGAATATCGGAATGGTTGCAGGGGATGCAGCTCGCTTACAACAAATCTTGTGGAATCTGCTTTCTAATGCAGTCAAATTCACACCATCAAAAGGGCAAATAAACGTGCGATTAGAACGCGTTGACAACTTTGCCGAAATTCAAATTCAAGATACTGGTAAAGGCATTAGTGCAGGATTTTTACCTTATGTATTTGATTATTTCCGTCAAGCTGATGGTACAATAACTCGACAATTTGGAGGGTTGGGATTAGGACTAGCGATCGCTCGTAATCTCACCGAATTACATGGTGGGTCTATCAAAGCAGAGAGTCTAGGAGAAGGAATGGGGGCAACATTTACAGTTAGATTACCGCTGATGTCTAATTTACCACAGACAAGTAAAAATAGTGTCAAAAAAACTAATTATTTAAACTTAGTAGGGCTGTGCATTTTAGTTGTAGATGATGATACAGATACAGGAGAATTTTTGTTGATGATGCTGAAAGAGTTTGGTGCATCTGTCACCACAGTTGCATCCGCTGGCGATGCTTTGGAATTAATAGCAAAATCACCGATTGATTTATTGTTAAGTGATATTGGGATGCCGGGAATAGATGGCTATATGTTAATGCGTCTAATTCGGGCTATGCCAGCAGAGCGAGGAGGGCAAATTCCGGCGATCGCTTTGACTGCTTATGCGGGAGAATTGAATCAAAAGCAGGTATTATCAGCCGGATATCAGATGCATTTAGTCAAGCCGATTGAGTCACAGGCATTGTTAAAGGCCATATCACAAGTTTTGACATACACAACATGCAAATAGCTCAGAAATGGTTGGCTGAAAAAACTAATCAATTAGTACTTTGTTTGCTGATTGGAGGACTGCTGTTTCGAGCCTTTGTTGCTTTTTGGCTTTATCCTACTTTTGATGAAGCTTATTACTATCTCTATAGCCTACATCTGGATTGGAGCTATTTTGATCATCCTATACTGGTAGCCCTGACAACTGGTTTTGGCCCTTGGTTGACTGGAGTTGTATCTCAGTTCACGATTCGTATGGGAGCGCTGATTGCACACACAGGCAGTTTAGTTTTGTTGTATCTGACTAGCAAGAGATTATTTTCTGCTCAGGCTGCCAAAATGACTTTAGCGATCGCTACCATTAGTCCGATTTTTCAAGTTGGCTTTGGTATACTTAGTTTACCTGACAGTCCGTTAATGTTTTTTTGGTCAGCTAGTTTATTTTGTGCAACCATTGAATTTTTTCGGAAGCCAGAATCATCTAATTCCTACGTTCCCAGTTACCGTTTAGCAATTCTGGGTGTTTTAGTTGGATTAGCCTGTCTGAGTAAATATCACGGTTTTATTTTAGGACTAGGGCTAGTTGGTTTTTGTGTAACAAATCCACGCTATCGCTGCGTTTTTCGCTCCCCCTGGGCATGGCTAAGTTTAGGCTTATTTTTAATCACCATCTTCCCGATTTTGTTTTGGAATATTCAGCATGATTGGGTATCATTTCGCTTTCAATCAGAGCGAGCAGTACCTAAGGGTGGCTACAATCTGCTGAGTGTGGTATTAGTCTGTTTAGCTGGAGTCGCTTACCTGTTCCCAACTATCGGATTCCCCCTCTGGTGGGTAAGTTTGCGACCAGTGCTAACTCGAATAGGTCAACTCTTTTCCCAAAAAGCATCAAAATCTGGTAAATTCTTCTCCGATTCCTGGCTCTTAATTTTATGGGTATCCTTACCTATAATTTTGGGGTTTACTCTCATTGGAGGATATCGGCAAATTTTACCAGCTTGGGCAATGCCAGGATTTTGGGGGATAACTTTGCTATTAGGACAACAAGCAATCATTTGGGAAAAGCAATCTCGGCGTTGGGTGCGACGGTGGCTTTTAGGTTCAGCAATAATGGTTGTCACCATCTTACTAATTGCTTTGTTGCAAGTGACAACGGGAATAATACAAAAGCCTAGCCAATACGCCCTCATGGGAGGTTTCTTGGCTCCCAAAGATGACCCCTCTACAGAATTAATTGATATTCAACAACTGCGGCGTGGCTTTGCTGCATCTCCAGTTCTGAGTACAGCTTTAAAAAAATCTAGTTTTATATTTACCAATCGCTACTACATCGGTGGACCAGTTGCTATGTCCCTTGCACCCCTGGCTAACATCCCAATTACTTGCTTTGATATTGGTAAAGATTTGCGTGGCTTTGCTTTTTGGTCAGCAGCTAATCAATGGTTGGGAGAAGACGCGCTGTACATTACTACTAACCCCTTTAATCAAAGAAAAGACTTGATGGATAGCTATCGAAGTCACTTTAGCAGTTTGACTCAAATCGAAACGATCCCAATTCGACGAGGCGGGGTAATAGTCAACGTCATTTACGTCTATCAAGCCAAAACATTACTCAAGCCTTATCCTCGGTCTTACGGAATTTAAAGACTTTATCGCAATACGGTTCAATTAAGCAAAGCGCAACCCAATAATCCTTTGGAAACGTTGGGTTTTTTAATGTCAACCTAACCTACGTAGACTAAATTTGAACAATAGTATTTTCTCTGTGTATTTCAATTACAAATTGGTAGTTTACTGCCACATCTTTTACAAAACTCAGCATCGATATCATGAAAAGTTAAACCGCAACCCGAACAAACAGTTTCTACCTGATTAGCGGTTTTAACTAATCGCTTAATTAAATCTCCCACTTGCCAGGGAATCAAGGCAATTCCTGTGAAAATCATCAAGACTGTTAACAAGCGACCTAATTTAGAAATCGGAATTACGTCGCCAAACCCTACTGTTGTCATTGTGACAACAGAAAAATAAAAGGCATCTAAAAAGGTACTAAAATTTTGCGGGTTAACTGGATGTTCAACTTGATAAATTAAGCCAGAATAGACAAATACTATGGCGAATAACGTAAACAATATTCGCGCAAAAATAATTCCATCTTCAGTGCTAATACTGGCAAATAGAAATTTCTTATCTATAAATCTAATTAACCTTAAAATTCGGAACCATCGCAGTAGACGAATAAACTTGATATCTACTATTCCTAATAAAAATGGTAAAATTGCGATTAAATCAATAATTGCATAAAAACTAAAAATATACTTAATTTTATTTTCTGCACTCCAGAGACGGAGCGCATATTCTACTGCAAAAATTATAAAAATAGCAGTATCAATTATATGCAACTGAAAGCGAACACTGTCAGGAATATTATATGTTTCTGCTACAAAAATTCCTGATGATAGTAGAACTAAAGCGGCAATTGTTAAATTAATCGCTTTACCCACTGGTGTTTCCAAGTCTTTTAAGTAAAATTCTGTTTGTTCTCTGCTCAGTAACATATTTGACCAAAAATAATTTTAAGACATTTGCAGAAATCACATCATAAATGCGATATTCTTAACCATGATCTTGATCAACACTCAAACAGTATGAACCACGAAGATTTTATGCGTTTAGCATTGGCAGAAGCAAAAAAAGGTGATGCGCCTTATGGTGCAGTGATTGTTAAAGATAACGATGTGGTTGCACTAGCTCATAATACTGTGAGGCGAGATAGTGATCCATCTGCTCATGCAGAAATTAATGTCATTCGCAGTTTAACAGCTAAACTCAAAAACCCCTCTCTAGAAGGTTATAGCATATATACAACTGGAGAGCCTTGCCCAATGTGTGCAACAGCTTGTGTTTGGACAGGGATATCAGAAATTATTTATGGTGCTTCAATTCAAGATTTAATTATGATTAAGCAATCGCAAATTGATTTAGCTTGTGAAGAGATAATTGCTAAATCATCTAGAAATATAAAAGTCACAAAAGGCGTTTTAAAAAATGAATGCTTAGAATTATTTAATTCGTAAACTATTAACTGTCTAAATAAGATAAAAACGTATTGGCAATAATAGCAGCTTGAGTGCGATCGCGCAAATTTAATCTATTCAAAATATTTGTGACATGGTTCTTTACAGTCCCCTCAGAGATATATAATTGTTGGGCAATTTCTCGGTTATTCGCACCTGTAGCAATTAATCGTAAAACCTCTTTTTCTCTAGGAGTCAGTTCTGTTAAACTTGGTGGTACAGGTGGTAGTTGAGTTGGTGTCATGTTAGGAAATTGAGTCAAAAGTTTTTTGACGATTCCTGGGCCTAGTTGTGTGTATCCTTTATCAACTGCACGAATAGCAAAAGCTAACTCTTCTGATGGTGTATCTTTAAGCAAATATCCCATTGCCCCATTTTTTAAGGCTGCTGTTACATATTCATCATCATCAAAAGTTGTCAGTATTAGAATTTTAACTTTAGTAAACTGCTTTTGAATTTCTTGTGTAGCGGCAACTCCATCCATGATAGGCATTCTGATATCTAACAACACTACATCTGGTTGTAGTTCTGCCACCAATTGAATTGCAATTTTACCATTTTCTGCTTCTCCTACTATTTCTAAATCTGCTTCTAGTTCTAATAATGCTTTTAAGCCTTGACGAATTAAACTCTGGTCATCTACAAGTAATACTTTAATCATCGGATCAACCTTGATAAGGGAATATCAACTATAATTTGACAACCAGAACCAGGAGTACTATTAATATTAAATTTTCCTCCTAGAGCTAAAGTGCGATCGCGCATACTTTGTAATCCAAAACCAGTAGTATTTTGCTGAAGATCAAAACCTCTACCGTTATCCTGAATCATTAAATATAAACTACCTTTAGTCATCATGATATCTAGTTTGATTTCTGTAGCTTCTGCATACTTAGAAATATTAGTTAATGATTCTTGAATAATCCGGTATATGGCAGTGTTAACTTCCGCAGATAGAGAGTGATCAAGACTGATTTGACAAATGGGTAAAATACCATTTGAACGATGAAAATCTTCTGTTAATAAGCGAATTGCCTCTGTTAAAGATTGTTCTTGTAAAGGATTAGAACGCATCGTCGAAACAGATTGTCGCACGTCTTGTAACGCTTTTGAGCCTAATTCTTTAGCCCGCATCAAAAAACTTTGGGACTTAGTGGGGTTAGATTGAGATAATTTTAAAGCAGTTTCTAATTGAAGATTTAAAGCAGTTAGAGAATGTCCTAATGAATCATGAATTTCACGAGCAATGCGGTTGCGTTCTTCTAGGGTGGCTTGATTTTCGATTCGTAGAGCATATTGCCGCAGTTTTTCATGAGCGATCGCTAATTCTTCTCGACTTTGCCGTTCAGATAATACTGCATTCATTAATAGTAGTACAAAAACTAAACTCAAACCAAATATTAAAGCTAAACTAAAACTAAAAAACCGAAAACGTTCTTGGTCTTGTGGTCTTATAGGAAATCGTGGAAATCGATGTTGTAGTGTTAATAAAAAGAAAATAAACGATAAACCAGTAACTAATAAACGCCCAGGTAGCTGAAAAATTAAACAACTACGAGTTACTAAAATTATGTATAAAAATGGAAATAATCGAGCCGATCTTCCGCCAAAAATTCCAGTTACTAAAATTAGTAATATCTCACTAGCTGTGTAGATGATCTTACTAAAGTTGTTATTAGTAGGTAATCTTAAACCCATTAAGCCAAATAAAATGAGGCTACAAATTGTGAGTTCGGGGAATTTGGGAGAAAAACGAGGCGAAGGCGGTAGTATAGCCGAAAAAACAGCGATCGCTAATAATATCCACTCTAAATAAAGCAGAAACCGAAAAGGATGATTCGTAATTTGAATGGGACGGCTCATACTATTTGAGATTGGGAATTTTAGATTTGCAAGGACTCTGAACTTGTTCTAAATTGTTTCACGGTAATATATTGACTTTGCCAGCAGTTTTATATATTTACTGTAATTTATACATAATTATGAATCAGATTCTTACCAACTGAATCATGACCAAAGTCATGGGTATAACCATGACTTTCTCCTCATGTAGTTACTGGGTATAAGTTTCTATGATAGTGACATCCAACCAGGAAAAATACTAAGGTCATAAATGAAACTTAAGTCATTGTCATTGATAGCTGGAGCAATTGCCCTAACCTTAACTGCAATACCCTTTACAGTCAAAGCACAAACATCTTCCTCTTCACCTTTGATTGTTGCCCAAACTCCTAAAAAAGAAAGAGGCTTTGGGCAAGGCTTAGAACTCACGGATACACAAAAAGCCCAAATGCAGTCCATTCGCCGCGACACCCGCGCCAAAATTGAGGCTCTTTTCACCCCAGAACAAAAAGCAAAACTGGCAGCTGCAAAGCAAGCACGTCAGTCTCAACGACAAGCAGGCCAAGGTCAACGCCAAGCAGGTCGAGGTCAACGTCAGGGTTGGGCTGAATTGAATTTGACTGAAGCACAAAAAACCCAAATGCGGCAAATTAAAGAGTCATCGAAACAACAAATGCAAGCTATCTTGACTCCAGAACAGCAAGCTAAACTCAAGCAATTCCAAGAAAATATGAGACAGCGCCGTCAACAACGTCAACAAAGCCGCTAATTAAGAATTAATAGACTTCTTGCAGAAGATGGGAAAGGAAATCAAATTCTATCTTCTTTCCCTTTCTCTTTTCATTTAACAAGGTTACTAAATTACGAATTAATATCATCCCCTAGTAAAAGTTAGGAGTTATGAGTTATGAGTTGATCAAAACTCTTAGCTCTTTTAGCATGTCTAACGAATTTGCCATTGGTAGTAAAGTCCGTGTCGTGGCACTACCGCCCTACGTCAAAACAGCAGATCCCATGCCGATGCTACGTCCCCCAGATGTGATTCGTATTGGCGAAGAAGGTATAGTTATTGACCGCCGCCCTGGAGGATACTGGGGTATTCGCTTTGCCAAAGGAGCTTTTCTCCTAGATAGCCAATACATTGAAAGCACAGATACCCCCCCCGAATCTCACTTGGAGCAATAATGAATTAAGAGGGAACTTATCAAAATTCAGTTTATTAAATCCAGGTGAATACAACATGCTAAAAACCAAGCATTCGCCACTGATTGGTCTGGGAGTAGGTATGACTCTAGCAACTTTAGCAGCTATGAGCTATCCAGCTGCTGCCCAGTCTGTAATCTGGATTGATGGCGCTTCTGGAGTCAGCAGTTCGCCAGCCGTTGGTTCATTTATTTACGGTAGTCCGATTTCTACTCCCATGCCTGTAGATCCAGCAACGGGACTGATGCCAAGTCGCACTAATTACCCCGCCTATTCTTATCCAAGCGTTAGGCAAAAAGTGAGAAATTCGACGCTAATCAATCCAACTTTAGTTAATCCCGTAATTCGTGATTCAACGTTGGTTAATCCGGTGATTATCAATAATTCCGGGCGGCATACACCATTGAGGCAGCGATCGCGGATTATTTTGACTTATCCTTAGGAATTATCAGGTGGGTAAATAGCCCACCTACCTGACTTATTCACGTTTTTGGGTAAACTGGGAACCGGAAATCATAGTTCCAATCCCAACATCTGTAAAGATTTCTAATAGCAAGGCATGGGGAATGCGACCATCAATAATATGGGCTGCACTGACTCCTTGAGCAAGCGATCGCACACAACAATTTACTTTCGGAATCATCCCTCCACTGACTACACCACTTGCAATCAGGTCACGGGCTTCACGAATATCTACTTTGGGAATCAAGGTAGATGGATCTTTGTAATCTTTCAAAATACCTTGTGTGTCAGTTAGCAAAATTAATTTT
>JBBSOP010000093.1:0-12255 GCA_038259655.1 Chroococcales cyanobacterium | reverse complement strand
TTTTTATGGGCAGATTTTTAAAATTATTTCTCTTCAGTTAATTATCATGATTATCTTTCAAAGAAATCATAATTAGACAGAATTTCTCTATGTAAAGAAGAGGACTTTATCTTCTTTTGTTTTCAAAATGAGAACTGCTGGATATACACACTTTATACAGCGCTATGAGAAGATGGTTTGCTTAATAGTACTTCATCAGTTTTGACACTAAAAGCTCATGCTAGTTTAGGACTAGCGATCGCATGTGCTAAACCAAACTTGTTTTCTTAAAAATACTTATAAAACTTTCTTAATCACTGATTTTTGAGTTACAGGAATTTCAATAACTATTTCTGTACCTTGCCCAATTTTAGTACAATATAACTTTCCCGAATGTCTATTAGTAATAATTTGATAACTAACTGATAGTCCTAAACCTGTGCCTTTACCTACAGTTTTAGTAGTGAAAAAAGGGTCAAATATTTTGTGTTTAATAGATTCATCGATACCAGTGCCGTTGTCAATAATGTGAATTCCTATCCATGAGTTAGAAATTACTTCAGTCCGAATGCAAAGATTGCTGGTGCGAGTATTATTTTGCTCAATCATGCACTGCAAACGTTGTTCTTCTAAAGCGTCTATTGCATTACTCAAAATATTCAGAATAACCTGATTAAGTTCACTAGAATAACACTCAACTAATGGCAGCACGGCATATTCTTTAACAAGGCAAATTTCACATTGATTATGATTTGATTGTAATCGATATTGTAACATAAGCAATGTACTATCAATACTTTCATGAATATCAACTTCTTTAAGTTCGGCCTCATCTAAACGCGAAAAAGTCCGTAGCGATTTAACTATTCCCTGAATTCTATTGACACCCTGCATCATAGAACCAATAATTTGAGTAAAATCTTGGCGCACGAAATCTAAATCTATATTTTCAATTGCTGTTTGAATAACTTCCGGTGGAGTTGAATAATGCTGCTGATAGATATCTATTAACTTAAATAAGTCTTGTATAAAAGTTTGCGTGTGTTTTAGATTACCCGAAATAAAATTTAGTGGGTTGTTAATTTCATGGGCAATACCAGCTACCATTTGACCTAAAGAAGACATTTTTTCTGCATGAATCAATTGTGTTTGAGTTTGTTGCAATTCTTTGACAGTTTGTTTAAGTTGAATATTTTTATCACTTAATTCTTGTGTCCGCTGTTCAACTCGTAATTCTAACTCTTGATTGGCTTTTTTTAAAGCATACTGGGCAATTTGTCGAGCTTTTAAATAGTTTTGTAGCAAGCACAGTACAATGATCCATAAAGGAATAAGTAAGATTAAACTTATTATAGAAAAGGAGATAGAAAAAAATATCTGTTTACGGTATGACGTAATATCCTCTTGTAATTCTTTTAAAATATGATATTTACTAGTCTCAATACTTGCCCCTAATTTAATTTTCTCTGTCTCATATTGAACACTAGATAATAAAGCTTGGGCTTCTGATTTTTTCGCTTGTTCGACTAATGCAAAAGATTGTTCTTCCATTTTGACTAATTTTTGATTAGCAGCATCAATTGTTTCTACACTTTCACTTAGAAAATGATGCTGTGCCAATGTTCTAAATTTATTCACTTCTAAATCTAATTCTGAACCAAATAATTCATATCTTTCTTTCCACTTTACTTCACCTGTATTCGCATACATCTTTGCTGACATAGTGAGTACTTCGTCTAGATAAATAATCTTTTCAGTTAAAGAGTTTAGTGGTATTTCATGCTGGATGAGATAATCGAATTGTTTATATTCTTGTTCTGCCATCCAAATTACAGGGAGAAATAAGAAAATAGTCAAGATAACTGTTGCTACTACTATTGATGTTGGACGAAATATATTCATAAAAATAAAAGTATAGTTATTGGTTAATAGCTAAGTATGTTTCAGTAAAATATCACTTTATTCTACAAAATAAGCCCAGTAAAAATACTGAAGAAAACAAAGTTGATTATTAATATTTCAAAAGTTAAATTTGAGATATGAATAATCAAAGAATGTTTATAGCGGAACTATTCGCAATAATAAGAAAATACATCCACTGCCAACGTCAAGCTGAGATCAAAAATTACCAACGGCAGTGCTAAAACTCCAACTTTTAATGTGGTATGTCAGAACAACAGCAGTGGAAAATAACAGCAACAGAACAACCACCGGATTGGTTCATCAAAGCGGTGAAACAGCACACACTGGCATCAGGTGGACTACATGCAGCACAATTGTTGTGGCAACGAGGAATTAAAGATCATCAACAATTAGCAGCTTTTATTAGCCATAAAGCTTATCAACCAGCGAGTCCCTTTGAATTTGGGCAAGAAATGCAGCTAGCAGTATCACGACTGCAACAGGCGCGCAATCATAGGGAAAAAATTGCTATTTGGGGAGACTTTGATGCTGATGGGATTACTGCTACATCTGTTTTGTGGGATGGTTTAGGACTGTTTTTCACCCAAAATACCCAGTTAACTTTTTATATTCCTAATCGGCTGAAAGAATCCCACGGACTCAACCATCAAGGTATTGATAATTTAGCTAAACAAGATTGTAAGTTAATTGTTACTTGTGATACGGGTAGCACCAATATTAATGAAATTATTTATGCCAAAGAATTAGGTATAGATGTCATAGTTACAGACCACCACACTTTACCTGAAGAACGCCCACCAGTTGTAGCAATTGTTAATCCTCGTTATCTACCAAGTGAACATCAGCTATTTCATCTTTCTGGGGTAGCGGTGGCTTACAAATTAATAGAAGCCCTCTATCAAACTTTGCCAGATGTTCCCAAACATCCATTAACAGATTTATTAGATTTAGTGGCTATAGGTTTAATTGCTGATTTGGTGCAGTTAAGTGGAGATTGTCGTTATTTAGCGCAAGTAGGAATCCAACGACTACAAGCCGACTTTAAACAACCACCAGCAGCACGAAGACGACCAGGAGTAGGGCGATTATTGGAATTATGCCAGAAAAGCGGCGATCGCCCCACAGATATTTCCTTCGGTTTGGGGCCACGTATTAATGCCGTCAGCCGCATCCAAGGTGATGCTAGTTTCTGCGTAGAATTATTAACTAGTCGAGATGCCCAACGTTGTCACGAACTAGCCGAAGTCACAGAACTTGCCAACGCCCGCCGCAAGTCTTTACAAAAAGATGTGCAAGCACAAGTGGGGCAAAAACTTTCTCAATTAGACTTATCAACCACCAGCGTAATTGTCTTAGCAGATGCCCAATGGCCAGCAGGTGTATTGGGCTTAGTCGCTGGACAAGTAGCACAAGAAACAGGCCGTCCCACGATTTTGTTAAGCACAGAAGCAACTACAGAAGACACTAGCCCCTCTGCTTTAGCCCGTGGTTCGGCCCGTTCGATAAATTCTGTCGATTTGTACCAATTGGTGAAAGAACAAGCACATCTGTTACATCGGTTTGGGGGACATCCCTTTGCAGCGGGTTTGAGTTTGCCGATAGAGAATATTCCTTTATTTACAGCGGCAATTAATCAGCAGTTAAGGCAATCTTTAGGTGGTACAACTCTCACACCCACAGTGCAAGCAGATTTAACGGTGACAGTTGCAGACTTAAGCAAAGAGTTATTTTTAGAATTGAAAGTTTTAGAACCTTGTGGGATGGGAAATCCTGTTCCAAAACTGCTAATTCAAAACTGTTGGTTTGAGAATGGTTGGCATCGCAATCAACAAGATTCGCAAGGGAAGAAAGTACAGTATATTAAAACCGAGTTTAATATTCGAGATGATTCTAGTAGAAGTCCTTTTCCGGGGATTTGGTGGGGACATTATAAAGAAGAATTACCCATAGGACGATGTGATTGTATTGCCGAACTCGATTACAACACCTTTAAAAAACGCTATGAAATTAGATTAATTGCTGTGCGTTATGCTACTAATTTAGAACTAACAACTCAGCAATCGACAAATATATTAGACTGGAGAAATCAAAAAGACTTAGCAGCTAGTCCCAATAAATCAGTATTAACTATTCAAGATTGTCCTACGAATTGGGATGATTTACGCGCTTGGTGGAACAAATCACTTTATAATCAACAACAACTAGCGATCGCTTGGTCGAAACCCAATCACCAACCACCTAACGAAATTTGGCTAACTTTAGTTGGGATTGCTAAATATCTTAGTCGTACCAATCATACAGTTACCCGCGTCCAGCTTTTACAGAAACTCGGCATTCGTGACCAAACCTTATTTTTAGGATTTAAAGCTTTAAAATGTTTGGGATTCACAGTTAAACTCCAAGATCATGATTTACGAATCAATCACAATCCTCAAAACGTATCCACAACTTTAGCTGATACTGCTGCTACCAAATTTTTAGCCGCCATCAGTGAAGAACAATTTCAGCGACAGTATTTTGTAGAAGTGCCTTTATCTACTATTACTATAATGATTAATAGCCAGTAGTCAGCCACTTCTCCTGCAAATACAAAAGCAGTTGCTCTGAGTATTGACACCGTGTACCTCTTCATCTCTGCGCCTCTGTCTTGAAAAGTTTGTTACGGAGGGAAACCCTCCGACGCTCGCAGACTCGCTACCGCTACGCTATGACAACTTTTCGCTGCGCCTCTGCGTGAGATAAAAAAGATCTGGTTCATCTACCTAAAAATAGGTGTAATTTAACCAAATTTACCACTGAGATATTCTTTAGTTGCTTGAGCTTGGGGACTGTCAAAAATTTTCCCTGTTTCGTCATATTCCACTAAGTAACCGAAGCGGTTTCCCTTGTCTGACTCTTCTGCATTGAAAAAAGCAGTGTGATCTGACACCCGCGAGGCTTGTTGCATGTTGTGGGTGACAATAATAATTGTGTATTCTTCTTTGAGTTCGTGAATTAATTCTTCAACTCGCTGAGTAGATACAGGATCTAAAGAAGAACAAGGTTCATCCATCAATACTACTTCTGGTTTAAGGGCGATCGCTCTAGCAATACATAAACGTTGTTGTTGTCCGCCAGAAAGAGATAACCCGTTTTCTTTGAGTTTATCTTTAACTTCAGTCCATAAAGCAGCTCGTTGGAGCGATCGCTCGACTAATTCATCCATGTCATCTTTACGGTTTTGAATCCTGGCTCCATAGGCGATATTTTCGTAAATTGATTTGGGGAAGGGGTTTGGTTTTTGAAATACCATACCAATCCGTCGCCGCACCTCTACCGGATCGATTTTAGGTGAGTAGAGGTTTTTATTCCGGTAAAGTACCTTGCCGTCTACCCGACATTTATCAATCAAATCATTCAGACGATTAAAGCAACGCAGCAATGTACTTTTGCCACAGCCAGAAGGGCCAATAAAAGCAGTTACTCGGTGTTTTGGTATTTCCATATAAACATCGCGTAGTGCCAAAGTATCACCATAGTAGACACTGAGTTTTTCTGTTTGCAAAACTGTTGTAGTTTCGCTTGGGTTTTGAGTATTTTGATGATTATTGGTTTGATTTTGAGTAGACATTTTTTTGTAGTTCGTAGTTCGTAGTTCGTAATTCGTAATTAAAATGCAACTATGAATTACTTTTATTGTTAACTTATTTCAATAAGTACTTTTAAGTGCTGCCAAGCGAGAAAGAATGCTAGTAATTAGCACTAATAAAACTAAAATAAGCGAAGCTGCCCAGGCGAGTTCTTGTTGATTTTGATAGGGAACGGTGGCAAAGTTATAAACTAATACCGATAAAGTAGGGATTGGTTGCCAAATACTTCTAGGCCAAAATTGGGAAAACAAAACGGTAAAAATTAAAGGTGCAGTTTCGCCAGCCGCACGAGCGATCGCTAAAGTTGTACCTGTAATAATTGCTCCCATCGCTGATGGTAAAACTACTTGTAAAACTGTTTGAAAGTTAGAAGCGCCTACCCCTGTTGATGCCCAACGTACTTCTTGAGGTACTAATTGCAAAGCTTCGTCAGCAGTTCTGACTACTATCGGTAACATCAAAACTGCCAAAGCAAAACCCCCAGCCACGGCTGAAAATTGATTTGTAGTTACAACTACTACACCATAAGCAAACAGTCCCACGATGATTGAAGGTACACCACTGAGTATATTAGTAGCAAAACGAATCCACTTAACTATTGCGCCAGAACTAAACTCTGATAAATAAACCGCTGCTAGAATCCCAAAGGGAATACTTAATACCGAAGCAATCCCCACTACAATTAATGTTCCTAGAATGGCAGCACCAACACCGCCACCTTCTTGTAATGCAACTGGTATCTGTCCAGTAAATAGTTCTAGATTAAATTGACTAGCTCCTTTGATAATTACAAACCCAAGCACTAACCCTAAAGGCAAAATTGCAATACCCAGCATAAGAAATGCTAATACTGTCAGCACAGCCCCAACTAATGTTCGACGAGTAGCATAAGAAAATTCCATGCTTTCATCTGTGTTTGCAGAGTGTCTACCTTGACTAGTAGATGTCATAATTGCTTACCTAAATTAAAACTTTTTAACTCGACGCACAATTACTTCGGCGAGCATATTAACTATGAGTGTAATTACAAACAAAACTAAACCAGCATAAAACAAAGAAGCTCTTTGCAAACCACTAGCTTCTGCAAATTGATTGGCTAACAAAGAAGCAATTGTATTTGCAGGTGCAAGCACAGAGAAGTTTAAATCGTTGCTGTTACCAATTACCAATGTTACAGCCATTGTTTCTCCTAAGGCTCTACCTAATCCCAGCATGATTCCACCCACAATTCCCGAAAAAGCTGCTGGAATCAAAATGCTGAAAATTGTTTGCCAACGAGTTGAACCTACACCATAAGATCCCCAACGCAATTCCGAAGGTAGAGAGGCGAGAGAATCGCGGGAAATTACTGTAATAATCGGTAAAACCATAATGGCTAAAATTATCCCAGCAGGTAGCATTCCTGGCCCTATGTACCGAGTAGAAAATAGAGGTATGTAACTAAAGTTATCGTGGAGCCAATTACCGATAGGTTTTAAAAATGGAATCAGGACGTAAATCCCCCAAAGTCCATACACAATACTCGGAATAGCTGCTAGCAATTCCACTAAAAAAGTTAGGACAGTGCGAACTGATAACGGTAAAAAATTCTCGCTCAAAATGATTGCACTTGCTAAACCAATTGGCACGGCTAAAAGTAGGGCAATTAATGAACTCAAGAGTGTTCCATAAATCATGGGTAACACTCCATAAACGTTTTCCACAGGATTCCAGGCACTTTGAGTGAGAAATTGTAGACCAAACTCTCGAATTGCAGGTATTGAGTCTATAGCAACTTGTATGGCTATCCAAAGTAAGACTGCTGCAACACCAAGTGCTAATATGCGTGTACCCCAAAAAAAGCTTTGATCTATTGTTTTTTCAGTCTGCGATCGCGCTGTTTCAGAGTCTATTTGAGATTCGTCGCTGGCTGTTAAAGTCATGAATTACCTCTATTCAAACCAAGCTAATAATTGCTTAGGTCTTTTCATCCAAAATATTTTTTAAGTAAATACAGAAGATACAAAAAAGTATCTGAATGATTTAAAAATTACTACTCTATATAAATAATAAAAATCATTTCATTAAACTGTATTTACCTACGCTTGAAAAAGTCAATAAAGTAAATATAGTTACTTCATCGTATACTTTGTTAAGTATTTTAATGATGAATACGAAGTATTGTATAGCTTGTCTTGTTAACTCTTTTACGACTTGCGATAGATTTCGCCTGAAGAATTAAGCTATCAAATTCTTTCCTAAGGTTGAATTTTCATCAAATACGTTTAATATAATCATTTGTTAAACAAATCACAATCTTTTCTTTAACAAACCTAGAAATAATAGTCTGATTGATTAATGACGCATTGAAAAACTGTGACCTACGTCAGCAATTTACAAGTTTTTCTACAACATTAGCTGTATTTGGTAAGGCAGCTGTTAAAACTTCGCTAGCTTCTGTTGTGACTAAAACATCATCTTCAATGCGAATGCCTCGTACATCAGCAAACTGAGATAAACGTTCCCAATTGACTATGTTTTGATATTTTGAGCGCAGATTCATATCATTTAAAATTGCTGGAACTTGATAAAAACCAGGCTCAATTGTCACTAACATTCCTGAACGCAGAGGACGATTTAAACGTAGGTAGCCTAAACCAAAGCGATCGCTCCTTGTCCGTCCCTCTTCATACCCTGCTAAATCACCCAAATCTTCCATATCATGAACATCTAAACCCAACAGATGTCCAATACCGTGAGGGAAAAACAGCGCGTGGGCATCCATTGCCACTAAATCCTGGGGGTTGCCTTGTAAAATGCCTAAATCCACTAAACCTTCAGCTATGACAGCAGCAGCTAGCAGATGAATATCCCCATACTCCACACCAGGGCATATTTTAGCAATGCAAGCATCATGGGCAGCCAACACGACATCATAAATATCTCGTTGAGTTGGTGAAAATTTGCCAGAAACAGGCCAAGTACGAGTAACATCAGCAGCCCAGCCCGTCTCAGTTTCTGCTCCCACATCGGCAAGCAGTAAGTCACCTGGTTGTACAGAATGATGATATTGCTCGTTATGTAATACTTCGCCGTGGATGGTAACAATACTGTTGTAAGAGGTAGTCATATTGTGGGCAACGATCGCAGCTTCCATTGCCGCCCGAATTTCTGCTTCTATTTTGGCACTAGTTGTTGCTGCCATCCCAGCTTTGTGTGCTGCAACAGTTACAGCTGCCGCCTTTCGCAACTCAGCTAATGCCCCTGCATCGTGGGTGAGGCGTAGAGTCACAATTGCCTGAGCTAATTCTAAGTCAATTCCTTGGGGTGGATTTTGCGGTAAAATCCATCTATTCAATAACTGCGATTGCTGTGTCCAAGTTGCCGCGTCTTGGTTGGCAATTGTAGCTGCACCTTCTAGCCAAGATTCTAATTCTGCCATTGGTCGAGCAGCATCCGCCCCGATTTTCTCGGCTATTGCCTCACGCGTTGGCATTTCTCCATGCCAAAGGGCGCTACTAGGCTGGGGATCATCCATGAATAATTCTAGTTTGCCAGCTTCTAAGCGAATTGCTGCGTTTGGCAGTGGTAGCCCGGCAAAATAGAGAAAATGACTGCTGGCGCGAAAAGGAAAATGATTTGCGGGAAAGTTGCGCGGATTAATGCTTCCTGACCAGAGGATTGTCGGAAAATTAATCAGGCTGGCTAGTTGTTTTCGTCGGTGTTGTAGGGTGTAAATGAGGGAGTTGGAAGTTTTTAGCATGATTTGTGGGGGAGGTAAGCATTATCCCTTCTTGGTGTCTTCGTGTCTTAGTGGTTAAAAAATTGACTTTTTGACCACTACTTTTAGGATAAATCTATGGGACAAATTATTACTCAAGTTGATGCTTTCACTAATACGCCTTTTGCAGGGAATCCTGCTGCTGTCTGTGTTTTGCCTACTGTTCAAGATGACAATTGGATGCAAAATGTAGCTCAAGAAATGAATTTATCTGAGACGGCTTTTTTAGTCAAACAGGATGATGGCTTTAATCTGCGTTGGTTTACGCCGATGCTGGAAGTACCACTTTGTGGTCATGCAACTTTAGCTAGCGCCCACGTACTTTGGTCACAAGGGCATTTATCCTCTGGTGAAGCGGCGCGTTTCTTTACCAAAAGCGGAGTACTCATCGCTAAACAGCAGGGTGAGTGGATTGAGTTAGATTTTCCTGCGAATCACTCACAAGCGATCGCTAACCCCCCAGAACTCAGCGAAGCCTTGGGTATACCTTGTAAATCTGTTTTTCAAAATACTCTCGGCTACTTAGTTGAGGTGGAATCTGAAGATTTGGTGCGACAAATGCAGCCTAATTTCCAACAACTCAAAACGTTGTCTGTAGCGAAGGTTATAGTCACAAGTTTGACTTGTCCTGATTCTCAATACGATTTTATCTCTCGCTTTTTTGCACCAGGAGTAGGTATTAATGAAGACCCAGTAACTGGTGCTGCCCATTGTTGTCTGGCTCCTTTTTGGCGCGATCGCCTGGGCAAAAATGAGTTTTTAGCTTATCAAGCCTCTAGTCGCGGTGGAGTAGTAAAGGTTTGCTATACAGGAGGCGATCGCGTTTATCTGTCTGGAAAAGCAGTAACTGTAATGCGAGGTGAACTAATTCATGCTTAATTGTGAATATTTTTAAACAATAGTTTAATTTGTGACTAAGTAAAAATTTTCCACAGTAGAAGTTAGGAGTAATTAACAGCTACTGAGTTTGAGGGAAATTAACTACCATGAAATTATTCTCCTATCCATTGAATTGGTTATCGTTAATTTTCTCCAGACAAAGCGTTTTAGGCGATGTTTGCGATCGCTCTTCAACTGGATTGCAAATTACTGGAACTAAAAAGAACGAAATTTTAGTTGGTACTCGATACGCAGACACACTCAATGGTGGAAGCGGAAACGACATATTACTAGGCAAATCTGGCAATGACAAACTCAATGGTGGTGATGGCAGAGATTGGCTTTTTGGTAATGCTGGAAATGATACTTTGCGTGGCGATCCCTTTGTTGACCTATCAGATGAGTCATATAGTCCTTATAGAAATGATTATGATTATCTTGAAAAACTCTACCGCGAAGGTCAGGATACTTTACTAGGCGGGTCTGGTAATGATTTTCTAGAAGGTGGTGCTGGCAAGGATACCTTAATTGGTGGTGCGGGAGATGATGTTTTATGGGGTGGTTATAACGCTGAAGAAGGTGCAGGTGAGAAGTTTGATGATGTATTCTACGATAATGGCTACGCCAATGATCTCTTAATAGGCGGTGCTGGAAACGATACCTTACGCGGTGATTCCATTTGGACAGATCCTCTCTATACAGGACTGCACGCCCTAACTGGAAATGACACACTTTATGGCGGTTCCGGAGATGATCTTTTGCAAGGCGCTTCAGGAGAAGATTATCTCTACGGCGGCTCTGGTAACGATACCCTAATTGCTGGCTATGGCAATCTGGATCCTGGCAGTTCACGTCAATTTAGTGGTGGTAACGACTTCCTTTATGGCGGCTCTGGTAATGACTACATTATTGCTAGTAACGGTAATGACTTTATAGATGGTGGAATAGGGAACGATACATTGATAGGTGATGATGATAGGTTTTCCAGTGATGATACCTTAATTGGTGGCTTTGGGGACGATTTATTAGAAGGAGGTAATGGAAGTGATTTCTTAGATGGTGGTGCTGGTAATGATGTACTGAGTGGTGATGCTACGTTCAGTTTTTTTGAGTCTAAAAATTTAGTTGACACCTTAACAGGCGGTGCAGGGGCAGACCAATTCATTCTCGGAAATGCCGAGTATGGAAATTTTTATGGTGTAGGGTTTTCTTATGACGACTCAGGACAACCTATTAATGAATACGCAATTATTACTGACTTCAACACTAAGGAGGACATTATCCAACTTGCCAAGTCATATTCTGATTTTGAGATTAATCAACTTCCAGGAACACCAATTAAATATATCTTAGGTTCCTCTCCTGAAAATTTACCACAAGGAACGGCAATATATCTTGACCAAGACACAGATATTCTGCTTGCGATCGTTCAAGGAGTTTCAGGTCTAAGTCTTGACCAAAACTACTTCCGTATTACTGATGTAATCTAGTCATAAATTGAATCTTGATCACTGCATTAGCAGGTAGCAATAATGCAGTTATACAAAAGGCGATCGCATTTATCTAACTACTTAAGCAGTCACAGTTTTGCGGGGCGAACTAATTTATAAGGCACAATATTCAAGTAAGCTTATATTTTAGTTTCAGAAATGCCTACTAAACAAACAAATATTAGAAGTGCGATCGCATCTTGTGATTGGCCTATCGAACAATTACCTGGATTGAATCAAGAAGAACAATTAAAATTACAAAATTGTGGTATTCCAACTACCAAAACACTATTCAAACAAGGCAGTAGCCCAGCAGCCAGAATGGCATTAGCCAGTAAATTACAGGTTCATTTACAGTATGTCAATAAATGGATGGCTTTAGCTGATTTGGCGCGTATTCCTGGTGTGGGTACACAATATTGCGGTTTATTGCTTCATGCGGGTATTGCTTCTGTGGCACAGCTAGCTCAGACTCCTACTCACAGACTGCACCAACAAATTATGCGCTTGCAAGTGGCAACAACACAACGACGAGATTTATGCCCCGCGATCGAGTTAGTGCAACAGTGGAGTCAGCAAGCAAAAATAGTTCTGA